>JBBRXQ010000207.1:0-4880 GCA_038238515.1 Sphingomonadales bacterium
AAAACATGTTCGGCAAACTCAAAGACTGGCGTCGCATCCACACCCGCTACGACCGCTGCGCACACACCTTCATGTCCGCCATCTGCATCGCTGCAACCGTTCTCTTCTGGTTGTGATCAATGAGTCCTGAGCCTAGTGATTTGTCGCGGCAGGTTGGCGCAGCAATATTTTCATCAGAAGGTGAAATAATCTCTCAGGCCTGTAATGAAGTTCCAAAAGCATTCGGAGGAACTTATTGGGATGGTGATGAACAAGATCATAGAGACATAAAATTAGGCTTCGATCCAAATGATCATATAAAGAAGGAAGTCGTTAGAGACATTTTGGAAAGGCTTCAGCGGGGCGGCATGCTCTCTGAGGACGCTACCAATATTGGGAGCGCTGCATCTATTGTCGATGCGCTCACCAAGGGACGAAAGGAAGATGATCCCGCTGGGCACGGTTGTCTAAACGGAGCTGCGGTCATGGAACTGACAGAATATGGTCGCGTGGTACATGCTGAGATGGGGGCTATTTGCGATGCCGCTCGTTTAGGCCGAGCTTTGAAAGGGGCCATTTTGTTCTGTACCACCTTCCCATGCCACAACTGCACAAAACACATTTTAGCTGCTGGTATCAACCGTGTCATTTACATGGAACCGTATCCAAAAAGCAAAGCTAAGGAGCTTCATGAACATGAGATCGAACTTGAGAAACGTAGTACCTCTAGAGTAAGTTATCTCCCGTTTCTTGGAATTTCACCCGTTAGGTACCGTGACGTTTTCCAGAAAGGAAGGCGCAAAAAAGATGGTTTGGCTTTCAATTGGATGGCTGGCGAACCCCGCCCAATGATTGACCTTTCAGCGATTACATATGTTGATCTCGAAACATTTGAAGTTAGAAAACTCGATGACCCCCTGAAAACCATCGGAGAGTAAATCCGATCCAAATTTGCAATTTTGATGTCCGGGCCAAACTTACAACGTCCCCAATCTGCAAAATACTTTCCTACACGCTGCATACCCGGCATAGTCAGCGCTGCTCTTTGAATTGTGTTTTTTTGACGCCGCACCTTTACCCTGTCCTCCCGCTGTGCACGGTTGCATCGCTTGCCGGTTGAGGGAGTGGCGGCGCTATGCGCGCAAGGTGGTCTCCAACACGCCCTATTTTTCGGGATCTTGGCGGGACGCGACAAGGGTGGGGAAATCCGGCAGAAATGCCATTTATTTCAGTAAGAAGCGCTTGCGGCCCCGGTTCTGGAGTTTCCCCTCAGGACTGTGTCAACTATGTCAACTTGGCCCACTCCATCAGCGAAATGGCGGTTCGTTAAACGCGCGCAGTTTGCGGCTGTGCAGGCGCGGGCCTTCGGCGCGCAGCAGCTTGCACGCGGTGGTGCCGATGGCGAGGTGAGAGGAGATCGCCTCTTCGTAAAACCGATTGGCCTGTCCGGGCAACTTCAATTCGCCGTGGAGCGGCTTGTCCGATACGCACAGCAAAGTGCCATATGGCACGCGAAACCGATAGCCTTGTGCTGCAATTGTGGCTGATTCCATGTCGATGCCCACCGCGCGGCTAAGGCTGAGCCGCTTGGCCGAGTGCGAATAGCGCAGCTCCCAATTGCGATCATCGGTGGTCACCACGGTGCCCGTGCGCATCCGCCGCTTGAGATCAGAGCCATCGGTGCCGCTGACCATTTCGGCCGCATGCGCCAGCGCCACCTGCACCTCGGCGATGGCCGGAATCGGAATTTCAGGCGGCAGCACCGGATCGAGCACATGATCATCCCGCAAATAGGCATGCGCCAGCACATAATCGCCGATCTTTTGCGTGGGGCGCAGCCCGCCGCAATGCCCGATCATCAGCCATGCTTCGGGCCGCAGCACCGCCAGATGATCGCAGATCGTCTTGGCGTTCGATGGGCCAACCCCGATATTCACCAGCGTGATCCCGTTGCGATCGGGCGCGATCAGGTGATAAGCGGGCATTTGATGCCGCCGCCAAGCGGTGTCTGATAGCCGCGCCCGCGCATCCTGCGTCGGCGCATCCAGCGTTAGCCCGCCCGCGCCCGAAAGCGCGGTATAGCCATCGGTTCCCAGCTGCGTGCCCGCCCAATCGACAAACTCATCAACATAGCGGTGATAGTTGGTGAACAGGATATAGCGCTGAAAATCTTCGGCGCGGGTGCCGGTATAGTGCGCCAGCCGCGCGAGGCTGAAATCAGTGCGCAGCCCATCAAACAGGGAGAGCGGCAGCGGACCATCGCCCACGATATATTCGCCATCGGCAATCTCATCGCCGATATGCGATAGCTCGGCGGCCGGAAAATGCCGCGCCAGATCTTGCGGGCTAACCAGCCCCATCTGCGCGCCCAGTTCGCCATCGAGCACATAGGCAAACGGGATTTCCTGCACCGAAACCACCGCTTCCACCGCCACATCAAAGCCTTGCAGGATGATATCGAGCTGCTCGGTCAAATAATCGGCAAACAGGGCGGGGCGGGTGACGGTGCAGGCATAGGTGCCGCGCTGGCTTAGCCGGCCAAACGCGCGCCCGGTCGAATCGGTGCGCGGCTCGCCGTGGAAATGGATGCGCAATTCGGGATAACAATAGCTGCCATCCTGCCGCCGTTCCTCTGGCGGTAGCGTGCCCGCGCTGGCAAACGCCAGAATATCGGCGCGCAGCGTGGCCACAGCGGCATCATAAAGGCGGTTTAGCTCGGCGATAATTGCAGCGATTGGGTCCATGGATCAGTTGTACCTTGCCTTCGAACCCTTGGAAAGGTGATCGCCGCCACCCGGTGTCAACGCCGCCGCACCAGCACTTTGCGCGATGTGACATGGCCCTTTAGCTCGTCCGGATAGAAATACACCGGGCGCAAGTCGCCGCGCGCATAGCGGTCTACCTGATCGGCAAAGTGCGGCGAGGCGGGGTCGCTGTTTTCGCCGCCGATGCTCACCGCGCGCGCTTTGACGCGGGCTCCGAACTCAACCACCGCGACGAAGCTATTGCCATAGGTGCCATAGGTGCGCTTGGTGCCGGGATAGCGGCTGGCCCCGAACGCAGCGAGCGATCCCCATTGGCCGCTGGCAAACGGGATTGGCGTGCTGGGCTTGGCATCGTCGAAGGTCTGCTTGATCGCGCTGTCATTGCGCTGAAATCGGTTGATCTCGCCCCACGATACTTGCCAATCGCCAAAGTCAGCCTTCAATCGCGCGGTCGCTGTATCGAGCGCTGCCAGCCGCTGCACATCGCTCGCGCGCGTCGCCATCCAATCATACACCGGCACATGCGCCTTGGCGGCGTCTTCCGCCACCGCAGCCCAGAACGTCTCGGCCCATTGCACCGCCAGCGTGGTTGCGGTCGAGGTGAGGCCCCAGCGATGATCCCAGCCTTTGAGCAAGGCAATCGGCGCGGCGCGTGCGGCAATCGGCGCAGCCTCATGCGCGGCGATCAGCGCGGGCAGCAGCCGGTCAAACGCGGGCAGGGCGGGATCATAAGCGGCGGCGAGCAGCCGATCGAGCGTGAAATCGCGCCGCGTGCCCAGCACCGCCTGCGCATGCGGGGTGCGCGCATCGGCGCCGGCCTCGTCCATATAGCGCGGATAATCGGCCTGCTTGGGGCTGTCCGCCCTGGCCGCCCACCACGGCGCATCGTTGACATTAAACACCCAGCCGTTCTTGGGATTGATCACATTGGGCAGGCTGGCGAAGGTATGCAGCCCCTTCCAGTCCGCCGCCGGATTGCTGCCATCAACCGGGGCCTGCCAATTGAAATGATCATCGCGGATCGGCACATATTGCGGGTGCAGATAGGCGGTCGCGCCTTTGCTATCGGCAAACAGCGTGTTGTTCGATGAATTGGCCTGCAGCGCGGCCACTTTGAGAAAGCTGGCGAGATCGCGCGTCTTGGTGCGCAGAAAGCTCTGCTCCAGCGCCGGGATTGGCCGGTTCATCAATGCAAACGCGATCCATTTGCCGCCTTCTTCGCGCACAATCGGCCCGTGGTGGCTGGCATAGGTGGTGAACGTGCGGCCGGCCATCGATCCATCGGCCTGCCGCACCTTCAGCGTGATCGCGGTTTCGGCCAAAGTGCGCACTTTGTCGCCGTAGCGGTAGCCGCGCTTGCCGTCCGGGCCTTCCGCCAAAGTTTCGGCAAATTCATCGACATTGTCGACCCCGCTGGAGGTGTGCATCCAGCCTGCGTTCGCGTTAAAGCCCTGATAGATGAAAAACTGGCCCCATGTCGCCGCGCCGTAGGCATTCAGCCCCGCGCGGCTGGTCACCTGTTGTTCTGACCGGAAGAAAAAGCTGGTGTGCGGATTGATCAGCAGCAGCGCCTTGCCGTCCACCGTGTGCGAAGGCGCGATGGCAATGCCATTCGAGCCCAGTGGTTCCTTGAACAACAAGCCGCGCTCGTCTTCAGTCATCGTCATTGTTTTGGCATTTGGGCGCTTGCTGTAAAACGCTTCAAGCTGCGAGAGCGGCACCCGCTCGATATCGCCGCCGATGCTGCCCTCGGTAAAGCTCAGCGCCATCCACGGTTCAAAACGGGCGATTACGCGCGGATGCACCTCGGGATGATCCTTCAGATAAGCATTCAGCCCGGCGGCCCATGCGTTCATCAGCGTGCGCAGCCACGACGGACTGCGCGCATAATCCGCCTTCAGCTTGGCCGGATCGATAAACAGCCGTTGGCGTAAGTCTTGCCACAGCGCGCTCTCGCCCTCTGCCTCGGCCAACCTGCCCAGACTGACGAGGTAGTTTCGCTCGATTCGGGGAAAATCATCCTCCGCCTGAGCATAGATCATGCCGTACACCGCGTCGGCGTCGGTGTTGCCAGAGATATGCGCGATGCCCCACTGATCGCGTTCGATAACCACCCCAACTGATTTCGCCGGAGCC
>JBBRXQ010000208.1:0-4872 GCA_038238515.1 Sphingomonadales bacterium
GCCCCGCGCGCAGCGGCAGATAGAGCCCCGCGCGCAGCGGCAGATAGAGCCCCGCGCCCGCCCGGAACGCGAACCCCGCACGCAGCCGGCACCAAAGCGCCGCCGAGACCGCCGAAGCGCTAATGCATCCCAATTCCGCCTTTCGCCATGACGACCGCGCGCTCCATATCGACCTGATCGAACAGGTCGGTTTTGGCATGGTGTTCTTGACTACGCCCGATGGGCCGCGCGCGGCGCATACGCCGCTGTTGATGACCAGCAGCAGCACAGCGCAGTTCCATCTGGCGCGCGGCAACGCGCTCACCCGCCATCTGGAGGGCGCGACCGCGCTGGCTCTGGTCAACGGGCCTGATGCCTATGTCAGCCCGCGCTGGTATGCCGATCCCGCGCAAGTACCGACGTGGAATTATGTCGCGCTTGAGCTCGAAGGTCTGGTTCGGCAGGTTGATCGCCAAGGGCTGCGCGCGATGCTCGAGGCGCTCTCGGCTCGGCAGGAAGCGCGGATTGTGCAAGGAACGGCGTGGACGATGGACAAGATGCCGCCCGTCCGGCTTGCGCAGATGATGGATTCGATTGTTGGTTTTGAGCTTGAGATCAAAGCTTGGCGGCCCACCTTCAAGCTTTCGCAAAACAAGGCTGCAGAGGAGCGCGCGCGCGCAATTGCTGGGCTTGAGGCCGAAGGATCGCTGGCGATGGCCAGCCTGATGCGGACGTTTGCGAAATGAGCGAGCGGACTGTGCTGAACCCAAGATTGGCCATTTTCGATTGCGACGGCACGCTGGTCGATAGCCAAGCGGATATCTGCGCGGCAATGGATGCGGCCTTTGGCGCGGCGGGGCTAAGCTTGCCTGATCGCAATGAAGTGCGCCGCATGGTCGGTCTCTCGCTGCCCGAGGTGATGCGGCGGCTGCATCCGGCGGGCGCTGGCGCAGACCAGACCGATCTTGCAGAGCTGTATAAGGATGCCTTTCGTGCGCGGCGCGCGGCGGGCATGGTGGCCGAGCCGCTCTATGATGGCATGGCCGCGCTGATTGAAGAACTGGCGGCGGCGGGATGGTTGCTGGGTGTGGCCACCGGCAAAAGCGATCGCGGCCTTGTCCACTGCCTTCAGGCGCACGGTCTGAGCCATCATTTTGTCACCCTGCAAACTGCCGACCGGCACCCTTCCAAGCCGCACCCCAGCATGATCGAGGCATGCCTTGCCGCCGCGGGCGCAGCGCGTGATGATGCGGTGATGATCGGCGACACCACCTATGACATCGAAATGGCGGCCAATGCACAGGTGCGCGCAATCGGGGTCGACTGGGGCTATCATCATCCGCTCGAACTGATCGCTGCCGGGGCCGAAGCCGTGGCTGGATCGATGAACGAGTTGCGGATGTTGTTGCGAGGGATGGAATGAGCGCGCAGCGCGATCCAGCGGTGGCAAGGTTTGCGATTCTGCAATTGGTGCGGCTTTCTGGCGCGGTCCTGCTGCTGCTGGGCGTGGTGCTGCTGTCGGGCAAAGTTGCATGGTTGCCGCGCTTGCCCGATGTGATCGGCTATGTCCTGATCGGCGTGGGCATGATTGAGTTCTTTGTCGTGCCGCTCATTTTGGCCAAGCGCTGGCGTAGCTGATCGCATGAAACGGTTTTACAAAGCAGTCTCGGTTGGCCCCGAAGATGGCGGCTATCATGTATTGCTCGATGGGCGCGCGGTAAAGACCGTGGGCGCAAAGCCGCAAGTGGTGCCGACACGCGCGCTCGCCGAAGCGATGGCGGCGGAATGGGCGGGGCAGGGCGATGAGCTCTCGGTCGCGGCATTTCTGCTGCGCGATTTGGCGGATTTTGCCATCGATGTGGTTGCCCCCGATCGCAGCCGCGCAATCGCCGAATTGCTTCCATATTCCGAGACTGACACGTTGTGTTATCGCGCCGAACCGGACGAACCATTGGCAGTGCGCCAGCACACGGAGTGGGAGCCGCTGCTCGAACAAGCAGAGTCGCGTTATGCGATCCGGTTTGTGCGAGTGGCCGGAATCATTCATCGCCCGCAACCGGCAGAAACGCTCGCGCGGCTTGGTGAGGAGCTGGAGGCACTCGATTCCTTCGCACTGGCCGCTCTGCGCAATACTGCGGCGCTCACCGCTTCGCTGATCCTTGGTCTTGCCGCGCTCGATCCAGCGGCCCATCTGGATGCGCTATGGGCTGCATCCAATCTTGAAGAAGACTGGCAAATCGAACAGTGGGGTCAGGATGATCAAGCCGAAGCGCGGCAAATCCGCCGGCGCGCCTCGTTCGGTGCAGCGGTGCAGTTTTCTTGGCTGTCACGGAATGATCGTTAAGGGCGGAGCCTTGGCCGTTGGCAAAATGGTCATTATTGTCCCAACGCTTCGAGGTGAGATGGGCATTTGCCATAAGGATAATGAATGGTGATGAGATCATTTGGCTGTTTCCCCGATGAAATTTAGTGACCTTCGCGTCGCATTGTTGAGCGGAAACTATAACTACACGCTCGACGGAGCCAATGTAGCGCTCAACCGGCTGGTTGGCTATTTGCTGGCGCAAGGTGCAGCGGTTCGCGTCTATTCCCCAACCGTTGATAAGCCAGCATTTCCCCCAACCGGCGATCTCGTGAGCGTGCCTGCGCTGCCGATCCCTCTGCGCTCAGAATATCGGCTCGCCTATGGAATGAGCCGCAAGATCAAGCGCGACTTGGATGGGTTTGCGCCAAACATCATGCATATTTCAGCTCCAGAAGCCTTGGGCCACGCAGGCGCCGCATATGCGCGGCAGCATGGCATTCCGGCGATTGCCTCGGTTCACACAAGGTTCGATACCTATCTTCGCTATTATCGGCTGGGGTTCCTTGAGCCATCGATCACCGCGGTGCTAAGGCGATTCTACAGCAAGCTCGATGCGATCGTCGCCCCATCGCATTCAATGGTCGATATTCTGCGCGATCAGCAGATGCACAGCGACATCGGCATCTGGGGAAGCGGCGTCGACCATCATGTGTTTAACCCCTCGGCGCGATCGCTCGCATGGCGGCGCGAATTGGGAATCGCGGATGACGAGGTTGTCGTCGGCTTTTTCGGCAGGCTGGTGCTTGAAAAAGGCATCGCCGTGTTCTGCGGTACAATTGACGAGTTGGTGCGGCGCGGGGTCAAACTGCGCGTGCTGGCGGTGGGCGATGGGCCAGCCCGGTCCTGGTTTGAGGGCCGCTTGCCGGGCGCGATCTTTATCGGCTTTCAAAGCGGCCCTGCGCTGCCCCGCGCGCTCGCCTCGATGGACATTCTGCTCAATCCCAGCGTTACCGAGACCTTTGGCATTGTTACGCTTGAGGCGATGGCCTGCGGCATCCCCGTCGTTGGGGCCGATGCGCCCGGCACATCAAGCCTGATCGTCGATGAGGACAACGGGCGACTGGTTGCACAAGGCGATGTCGCGGCGTTTGCTGATGCGGTCGCGCACTATGTAGCCAGCCCGGCCGAGCGCGCCGCTGCTGGCGCTGCGGGCAGTTTGGCCGCCGCCACATTGAGCTGGGACGCTGCCAATTGCTCGCTTGCAGACAATTACCTACGTGTGATCAAACGCCATGCTGCCACCTCGATTACATCGCCCAAGCGAATGCGCGCGTGATTTCAGTCTCGGCGTTTCTGGTATAGCAGGCACCGTGCGCGATGATGATGCCGCTAGGCTGCCACTCCAGCATCTGCAGCACTCCGGCGTGCAGAGCGGCGCGGTGGCCGCGCGCGGCGAGCCTGATTTCGATCGATGGTTTGCCGTTCGGCCCTGTCGCTCCACCTGCGCTAAGGATCGCGCGGGTGGACATACGGCGGACCCTGTGCGCTTCAAAGTTTTGCATCAGATCGGTGACGATCAATGTGCGCGATGACCGGTGAAAAAATACGGCTTCAGTGAACTTACCAAGATCGATCAGGGTGTGTGCGATGTCGGCATCCCATAGCGGTTCTGTCTGCGCGCCATACGGAACAGTGCTTATATTGATCTTGCTGGCCACATCCAAGGCTGCAAAAACGGTTGCGGAAGGGTTTGCTTCAGCCCAAGCTTGAACATGCAAGTAGTGATAGCTGTTTGGCGCGATTAATGCCGAAATTGGGCCCAGCGCGTGAAGCGCGGCGGCGAGCGGCGCAGAATAACAAACCGGCGAATGCAGCCATAAAGTGCCATCGCCAAGCTGCACCACCGTCATGCGCGTGGGGCATGGGATGGTAATGCCCGCCAGCCGATAGCTCACCTCCGGCCCTTCGACCGTCCAGATGCCGGTTGCCCAACGAGCTGGCACCAGCTGCGGCTCATACGGTTCATAGCTGTATGTCACGGTGCAAGGCTCCCGATTGGCGTGTCATGGTCCAGTCGCGCTGCGCATTGTTCTGATAACTCCTGATTGCGGTCAATTGCTGTTTGACTGCTTGGGCCAAGGCCAGCGCCCGGTTCCCCTTCGACAAGTGCCTCGGCCATGGCTAAGATACTGCTCGGGGGGAGAATTGCTATGGACGGGGATAGCTATGCGCTACGCAAACCAAGCCTGATTTCGCGGGTTTTAAAGCGCGGGCTGGTCTGGCTCTATCGCCAGCAGGGCTGGAAGGCGGTGGGCACACCGCCGCCGGGCGGGCGCTATGTGCTGGTGGCTGCCCCGCACACGTCAAACTGGGATTTCGTGTATTTTCTGGGGTTGGTTAACGAGCTGAAGATCGATGCGCAGTTCATGGCCAAGGACAGCTTGTTCCGCTGGCCGATGGGCGGCTTCATGCGCGACATGGGCGGGATCTCGATCGATCGTTCGGCGCGGCGCAATGTGGTCGAGGCGATGATCACCGAATTTGCGCAGCGCGATCAATTTGTGTTGACTATCGCACCTGAGGGCACA
>JBBRXQ010000209.1:0-4856 GCA_038238515.1 Sphingomonadales bacterium
GCGCAGCACGAGCACATATTTGGATGCCGCTTCCAGATCGGTGCCCAGCACGATGTCGGCGAGCGCGCCAATCTCTTCGCTGCTGGGGCCGTGCTGGCCAGCGGTAGCTTCGATGGACTCCGAAGGTTTAGCGACCTTGGTTTGCAAGCGCAGGAGCCGGGGGATAATCTCGCTTGAAATCACGCGGGCCAGATTGGCCTGACGCGCTGAAACATCATCGCGGCGATAAATTTCTGAAGCAATAAAATGCGTTTCTAGCCGCTGCAGATGCTGACTATCTATCGATGGACCTGACGTCCTCGCTGACTGAGCCATTGCGCATCCCCTCGCTGAGCCGTTGATCGACTCCATCGGTCAAACCACCACTCTTAGAGCCACCTGTCGATTGCCCTTTGGTGTCATGAGCGGCTTGTGGCCGTCAACTATTTTACACGCCGGAAGGGTCGATTTCACCATAATTAGTAGGATTCAGCGCGTTTGGCGCCCAGATCAGATCGTATAGTGTTTTCAAATACCGTTCTTATCACTGGAACGCGAAGATTGGTCGCTAGTCGAAGGCTCAGGCCTGAGCGGGCGATCGGCCACCATTTGCTGCGCTGCAAAATTGCGTTGCAAGAACACGCGGTGTTCGTATAAATCCAAAACGCTCATTATAAACGCTCATTATTTCTCACAAAATGAAAATAAGACTGTTCAGGGACAGGCTACATTGGAACAGAACCAAGCACCTCGCCGTGCGCCAGACGTTACGGCAACCGTTAATCCTGTGCGCAGCATGGCCGATTGGCAGGCGATGCGCGACGCATGCATTGCCGATCCCGGCACATTCCACGGCAATATTGCGAATCGCGCGATCCATTGGTTCGTCGGCGATGTCGGCGCGAACGGTGCGTGGCTCACGCGCGGTGATGATGATCGCTGGTCTGGCTGGGATGCCGTCAGCGGCGCGCCCGTCACGCCCAATCTTCCCGCCGATTTCGCCCCTTGGACCCGCGCGTTCGATGGCGACAATGCCCCTCACTGGCGTTGGTTTACCGGCGGACGGACCAATGGCTGTTTTAACGAAGTAGATCGCCATGTTTTGGCAGGGCACGGCGCCGAAGCTGCGCTGATATTCGAAGGCGACCGCTGGGATATGTCATCAGACGGCGGGCGCGGCGCGCCGGTCGATTGCTTCACCGTTTCGCGGCGACAATTGCTGCTCGAAACTGCCAAATGCGCGGTCGCGCTCCAGGCGCTCGGGCTCAAGGCGGGTGACCGCATCGCGCTCAATATGCCCAGCATCGTGCCGCAGATTTTCTGGACCGAAGCCGCCAAGCGTCTCGGCATCGTCTATACAGCCGTGTTCGGCGGGTTCAGCGACAAAACGCTGTCTGACCGCATCGCCGATGCCGGTGCGCGCGTTATCGTCACATCCGATGGTAGCTACCGTAACGCACAAGTTGCCGCGTTTAAAACCGCCTACACCGATCCCGCGCTTGATAATTTCGTGCCCGTAAAAACTGCGCTGGCGATCATCGCGCAGACCGATCTTGGCATCGACGAAGATGACGCGGTAACGATCCGCGAGACCGTGGCTGAAACGCTCGGCGGCGAGGTTACTGTCGAGCGTTCAGACGTCATGCGCGGCGTTGGCCGCGCGCTGATCGCGCTGGGTAAGGCCGGGCGGCTAAGCTCAGCCGATGCCGCGCGCGTGCGCATCGCCATCGCCTCCAGCCTCGTCACTGTGCCGCCGCGCGTCGAAGCGGTGATCGTGTGCAAGCACACCGGCCAGCCCGATCTGGTCTGGCGGCCTGAGCGCGACCGGTGGAGCCACGAGCTCACCGACGCCGCCTTGGTCACTATTCTCGATAAGGCCGGGCTGGCTAATGAAGCTGCGCTGCTTGCGATCCCCGACGGTGAATTCGTCCGCGCGATCTGGGCCGCCTCGCCGCCGCTGCCTGTTGATGCCGATTATCCGATGTTCTTTATCTACACCTCGGGCTCCACCGGAAAGCCCAAGGGCATCGTGCATGTCCACGGCGGCTACACCGCGGGCATCGCGCATACCATGGCGGCTGCGTTTGACGCGCGGCCGGGTGATACGCTTTTTGTCGTGGCCGACCCCGGCTGGATCACCGGGCAAAGCTATCTGATCTCGGCGGCGCTGCTCACCCGCGTTACTAGCCTCATTTCCGAAGGCTCGCCGGTGTTCCCGCATGCGGGGCGCTTCGCCTCAATGATCGAGCGGCATAAAGTCACCATCTTCAAGGCAGGCGTCACCTTCCTCAAATCAGTGATGTCTGATCCGTCAAACCTCGCCGATGTCGAGCGATATGATATGTCGTCTTTGCGCGTGGCCACGTTTTGTGCCGAGCCAACTTCGCCTTCGGTTCAGGCCTTTGGTATGGATCATATCACGCCGCAATATATCAACAGCTACTGGGCGACCGAGCACGGCGGCATCGCCTGGACGCATATGTATGGCAATGCCGATCTCCCGCTAAAGGCCGATGCGCACGCCTATCCGTTGCCATGGATCGTTGGCGACGTGTGGGTCGAAGATGCTGATGCGCCTGCTGCCGAAGCGCCATTCCAGCGCGTGGGCGATGCGGGCGTGCCATGGCGGCGCGCCGAGCCGGGCGAAAAGGGCGAGATCGTGATCGCCGCGCCTTATCCTTATCTGGCGCGCACAATCTGGGGCGATGTCGATAATTTTCGCGTCGAGAACGGCAGCGTGATCGGTGATTGGCGCGGCGATGCCGGGCGCTGGGCCGATGGCTACTGGACCCGCTGGCGCGGCGCATGGGGCTATACTCAGGGCGATTTTGCGATCAGCCATGACGATGGATCGTTCTCATTCCATGGCCGCAGCGATGATGTGATCAACGTTTCGGGCCACCGCATGGGCACCGAAGAAATTGAAGGCGCGGTCCTGCGCGATAAAGCGCTTGATCCCGATTCACCGGTTGGCAACGTGCTCGTCGTCGGCGCGCCGCACCGCGAAAAGGGGCTTACCCCGCTGGCGTTTGTCGTCCCCGTTGCGGGCCGCAAGCTCACGCAGGATGATCGCCGCCGCCTGTTCGATCTCGTTCGCACCGAAAAGGGCGCGGTCGCGGTGCCCGCCGATTTCCTCGAAGTCTCGCAATTCCCCGAAACGCGCAGCGGCAAATATATGCGCCGTATGGTCCGCGCGCTGGTCGAAGGCGGCGATCTGGGCGACGTCACCACGCTGCGCAATCCCGAGGCATTGACCGAACTCAAAACCGTGATCGACGAATGGCAGCGCAAACAGCGCCTTTCCGAAGATCAATCGCTGTTCGATCGCTATCGCTATTTCCTCATCCAATATAACGTCGTCGCCCCCGGCAAACGGGTGGCAACGGTCACGGTCACCAATGCGCCGGTCAACGCGCTGAATGAGCGCGCGATCGACGAGCTGGTAATCGTGGTCGATCATCTCTCGCGCAAAGACGATGTCGTCGCGGTGGTGTTCACCGGCCAAGGCACCTCCTCGTTTGTCGCAGGCGCAGACATCCGCCAGATGCTCGAGGAAATCCACACGCTCGACGAAGCAATGGTGCTGCCAAACAACGCGCAGCTCGCCTTCCGCAAGATCGAGATGATGGGCAAGCCTTGCATCGCGGCGGTGCAGGGCGTTGCGCTGGGTGGCGGGATGGAGTTCGCGCTCGCCTGTCATTACCGCATCGCCGAGCCCAACGCGCGCTTCGGCCAGCCCGAAATCCGGCTGCGCTTGCTCCCCGGATACGGCGGCACGCAGCGCCTGCCACGCCTGCTCAGCGAAGCACGCGGCGCAGAGGGCGTGCGTGATGCGCTCGATCTGATCCTCGGCGGGCGCAGCATTGATGGCGCAGCGGCGCAGGCCATCGGGCTGGTCGATGACCTAGTCGATGGTTCGCACGATGCTTTGGCTGCTGCGCACGCAGCGGTGCGCGATTATGTTCGCGATCCGGCGGGCAGCGTGCTGGGCAAGGCATTTGCCGCGCGCGCCGCGATGACCGCGAATTGGGAAAAGCCCTCCGCTGTCTCGCTCGATACCGTGCTCGAAGACAATTTCCTTCAGCGCGTTCTGCGCCAGCTCGATTGGGCCGGGCGCAAAATCGCAGGGACACGCGCGCTCGATGCCGTATGCACCGGGCTTGAGCAAGGCATGGCCGCAGGGCTTGCGCGCGAAGCCGCCGTGTTTGCGCAGGCCATCGTCGATCCTGACGGCGGCAAGACCGGCATCCGCCAGTTCCTCGAAAAAACCAGCCCGCCGCTGCCCGTGCGCCGCGACGGCGTATGGATCGATGCCGAGCATGAGGGCCGCGCCAAAGCGCTCGAAGCGGCGGGCGATCTGCTCCCCGTCGGCGCGCCGTTCTTCCCCGGCGTCACCGCGATTCCGGCCTATCAATATGCTTTCGGCATCGCGCGCGATCCCGAGACCGGCGCGCCGCGTTTTGGCCCGCCCGCCAGCCACGAGCGCGAATTGATCGTCAATGTGCCAACGCCTGCGCCCAATGACGCGCTGGTCTACATGCTCACCTCAGAGGTCAATTTTAACGACATCTGGGCGCTCACCGGCATTCCCGTTTCGCCGTTTGATAGCCACGAGGAAGACGTCCAGATCACCGGCTCGGGCGGCATCGCGCTCATCGCCGCGCTGGGCAGCGAGGCCAAGGCGCAAGGGCGGCTCAAAGTCGGCGATATGGTCGCGGTCTATTCGGGCACCAACGATCTGCTTTCGCCTCAGGTTGGCAACGACCCAATGTATGCAGGCTTCGCGATCCAAGGCTACGAATCCGAAACCGGCAGCCACGCGCAGTTCCTCGTGACCCAAGCACCGCAGCTTCATTCGGTCCCAGGCGATCTCACGC
>JBBRXQ010000210.1:0-4852 GCA_038238515.1 Sphingomonadales bacterium
CCATCACTTGCGGCTGATCGAGCCGCAATGTGCGCGCGCCGCAGATCAGCGGCTGATGCATACGCTGCAGGTTTTGCCACTGCGCCTCGCCCTCTGCGGTAAGCGCGGAGGGCAATTCAGCGAGGGCGGCGGCCATATCGGGCACCCCTGCCCTGCTCCGCGCAATGATCTTTGTGCCATCGCGCAAGATCAGCGCAAACCGGCTGCAATGAAGGAGGCCGCCGGCGAGCCGGATAGTTTCAGCCTCCTCGCTTTGCGGGCTATCTGCAAAGGCAATCGGGCGGATGTAAAGCGACAGGGTCATAACCGAGCGCCCCTAATCTTCCAGAGCAAGCAAGTGAACCTGGCGCAAAGCGTCGATCGGCTTGATCTCGCCCTCGTGATCCAGATGCCAGAAGGTCCAGCCATTGCACGATGGCGCGCCTTGCAGTTTAGCCCCCAGTCCGTGGATCGAGCCGCCCTCCCCGCCCGCCAAGAGCGAGCCATCGGCGCGCACCGTGGCGGCAAAGCGGCGTTGGCGATCAAACAGCTGCGTTCCCGGAGCGATTGAGCCGCATTCGACCAGCTGGCCAAACGCCACCTTGGGCGCGCCGCGGCCAGCTTGCATGGTCGTCAGCGCGCTTTCATCGAGCGGCAAAGACAGGGCGATGCGCTCTTCGGCCACCGCGATATAATCCTCCTCGCGCTCGCACCCGATCCAATCGCGCCCAAGCCGCTTTGCCACTGCGCCCGTGGTTCCGGTCCCGAAGAACGGATCAAGCACGACATCGCCGCGATGCGTGGTCGCCAGCATCACGCGGTAGAGCAGCGCCTCGGGCTTTTGCGTTGGGTGGGCTTTGACGCCGTTTTTGCGGATGCGCTCTGGCCCGCCGCAGACGGGCAGCACCCAATCAGAGCGCATTTGCAGCTCGTCATTCAGCGTTTTCATCGTGCGATAATTGAACGTGTATTTCGCTTTCTCGCTGCGTGCCGCCCAGATCAGCGTTTCGTGCGCATTGGTAAAGCGCGTGCCGCGAAAATTGGGCATCGGATTGGCTTTGCGCCAGACGATGTCGTTCAATATCCAGAAGCCAAGATCTTGCAGAAGCGCGCCGACGCGGAAGATATTATGATAGCTGCCGATCACCCAGATCGAACCATCGGGCTTCAGCAATCGCCTCGCCTCGATCAGCCATTCGCGCGTAAACGCATCATAAGTCGCGAAACTGTCGAATTTGTCCCACGCGTTGGTCACCGCATCGACATGGCTGCCATCGGGCCGATTGAGATCGCCGCCGAGCTGCAGATTATAGGGTGGATCGGCGAAAATCATGTCGATCGAGGCATCGGGCAACGACCGCATGGCCTCGATGCAATCGCCGCGCAAAATGCGGTTTAGCGGCAGCGCGGCGCGCGTGGCGGCCCTTGCTTCTGCGCTCAATCCAGTTTTGGCCGAAGCCGTGCGCGGGGCGCGTACTTTTTCCTTAACCAAAACCATGCACTGCCCCGATCTATATCCTGATACACCAGCACCGTGAATCATCGAGGACTCGCCGTCAAGTCACGACTCGCCCAGTTCTGGCGAGTCGCGATTTTATTTCAACCGGAACGAAACGAGTCCTCGCGCAGATGTTGCGCCTGTTTGCGCGCGCTGAAACTAGATGTGGTGGTGTGCTCTGGCGCATTCGCTCAAGAATTATTTGGCTTAGGGCGCGAGTAGCTTAGCCACTGGCGCAAAGCTGCGGCGATGCAGCGGGCTTGGTCCGTGTTGGCGCAGCGCGGCCAGATGCTCTGCTGTGCCATAGCCGGCATTGCGCTCCCACCCATAGTGCGGATGGACGAGCGCGGCGGCGCGCATAATCCGGTCGCGGTGTTCCTTGGCGATGATCGACGCAGCAGAAATGCAAGGTTCAAGCGCGTCTCCCCCCACAATCGCGCGGGCGGGCCAGCACCAATCGGCGCAGCGCCCCTGCGGAGTTTTGTTGCCATCGATCAGGACTTCGCTGGGCACAAGACCATGCCATTGCTGGCACAGCGCATGAACTGCGCGGGTCATTGCCAGCATTGTGGCCGCAAAAATGTTGATCCGGTCGATGTCGGCTTCATCAACAACGCCAACTGCCCAGCAGCAGGTCGATTGGATGGCGATTTCCAACGCAGCCCGGCGGGTGCGCGATAGAGTTTTTGAATCGGCAAGGCCTGCGGGATAGCCTGCGCCAAGCACAACAGCCGCCGCAACCACTGGCCCCGCCAAGGGGCCGCGACCGGCTTCGTCGACGCCAACGATATATTCACCCCTTTTCACGCTACCATCTTCGGCAAATGTGGGTATTCCGGCGGCCATGAGATTTCCAATTTTCGCAGCGCTATCGCTGATCGCCCTCGCCAGCTCAAGCTGCTCTGCAGCCGCAGTTGAAAACGCTCTTGTCACCGAACCCACCGATCAGATCACACAGGTGAAGATCGAGGATGTGGCGGTGTTTAATGAGCCGTGGGCGATGGCCTTTCTGCCAGGCTCAGATGACGCTCTGATCACGGAGAAATCCGGGAAGCTGAAGTTTTGGCATCAGGGCAAGGCGCCGCTCAATGTCGCAGGCGTGCCCAAAGTTGATTACGGCGATCAGGGCGGATTTGGCGATGTTGTGCCTGCGCCCGATTATGCGATGAGCAAGATGGTCTATCTGAGCTGGGTGGCCAAAGGGCCGAAGAATACGCGGGGCGCTGTGATTGGCCGCGCGACACTGGCGTTTACCGACGCAGGTCCAGCTTTGCAGAACCTGCAGATTGTTTGGAACCAAGCGCCGCGCGTGGCCGGCCGGGGCCACTTTTCGCACCGCATCGCGTTTTCGCCTGATGGCAAATATATGTTCGTTGCTTCGGGCGAGCGGCAGAAATTCACGCCTGCCCAAGATCTGACCAACAATCTGGGCAAAGTTTTGCGCTTGATGCCCGATGGCACGCCGGCGCCTGAAAATCCGTTTGCGGGGGGCGCAGGGCAAGCGGCTGAAATCTGGTCTTACGGCCATCGCAACGTGCTCGGCCTCAAATTCGATGAGCAAGGGCGGCTGTGGGATCTGGAGCATGGCCCGATGGGCGGCGACGAGATCAATCTGGTGAAGCCGGGGGTAAATTATGGCTGGCCGATCGTTTCCAATGGCGACAATTATGATGGCACGCCAATCCCGCGCAATGCGACCCGGCCCGATCTGGCCGCGCCCGCAATCAGCTGGAACCCGGTGATCGCGCCGGGAGATTTCATTTTCTATAGCAGCGGATTGTTTGCGGGGTGGAAGGGCCAAGCAATCATCGCCGCGCTCGGTTCGCAAGGGTTGGTTCGAGTGGCCATAAATGGCGATAAAGCGCGCGAGATTGAGCGCATCCCGCTCGGCAAGCGTATCCGCGAAGTGAAGCAAGGCGCAGACGGCGCGATCTGGATACTTGAGGATGGCGAGGGCGGGCGTTTGCGCAAGCTCACGCCGGGCTGAACGGATGGGATTTGATCCAAGCCGCGTCGATTGCTGGGTGTTCGATCTGGATTACACGCTCTATCCGCCTTCGATCGGGCTGTTTGGCCAGATCGATGTGCTGATGGGCCGGTTTATCGAGGAACTGCTGGGATGCGACGCGCAGGAAGCGCGGCGCGTGCAAAAGCTTTATTTCCACGATCATGGCACTACGCTGGCCGGCCTGATGCATTATCATGCGGTCGATCCGCTTGAGTTTCTTGCCTATGTCCATGCTGTTGATCTGAGCGGGTTAGCGGATGCACCGCCGCTGGCAGACCGGCTGTTGGCGCTGCCGGGCCGCCGCCTGATCTTTACCAATGGCGATGCGCGCTATGCAAACCGGGTGCTGGGCGCGCTTGGCATCGCGGATTGCTTTGAGGGGATGTGGGATGTTTGCGCGATGCAATACCGTCCAAAACCCGAACCATCGGCTTATAGGGGTTTCATCGAAGCCTTTGATATTGATCCAGAGCGCGCGGTGTTTGTCGAAGACTCGGCGCGCAATCTTGCCCCAGCAAAAGCGCTGGGCATGCAAACGGTGTGGATCGATTGCGCGACCGAATGGGGCGGCCAGGCCAAAGATGACGCGGCGATCGATCTGGTGATCGACAATCTGCCAAAGTGGCTGGATAGCTTAGCCCCGCAACTTGCCGAGCGCGATCCCCTCGTTTAGGCGGCGCGAGAGCCCAAGGGAGACTACGCATGACTGCAGCGCTTGAAGCCGCCATCGAAGCCGCATGGAACGAGCGGGAGAGCATCACGCCCGCGAGCGCCGAAGTGCGCGGCACTGTCGACGCCGTTTTAGCCATGCTTGATAACGGCGAAGTGCGCGTGGCCGAGAAGATCGATGGCGCGTGGCAGGTTCACCAGTGGCTTAAGAAAGCGGTGTTGCTGTCGTTTCGCCTTAACGAAAACGCCGTGATCGATCATGCGGCGGGCGGCGCTCCTGCGTTTGACAAGGTGCCCTCCAAATTTGCCGGTTGGGACGAAAGCCGTTTCCGCGACGCTGGTTTCCGCGTTGTCCCCGGCGCGGTCGCGCGGCGCGGTGCATACATCGCCAAGGGCGTGGTGCTGATGCCCAGCTTTGTGAATATTGGCGCGTTTATTGATAGCGGAACGATGGTGGACACGTGGGCGACGGTCGGCTCTTGTGCGCAGATCGGCAAGAATGTGCATATTTCGGGCGGTGCGGGCATCGGCGGCGTGCTTGAACCGCTTCAGGCCGGGCCAGTGGTGATCGAGGACGGTGCCTTCATTGGCGCGCGTTCGGAAGTTGCCGAGGGGGTGATCGTGGGCGAAGGCGCGGTGCTTTCGATGGGTGTCTATCTGGGGGCATCGACCAAGATTGTCGACCGCGCAAGCGGCGA
>JBBRXQ010000211.1:0-4832 GCA_038238515.1 Sphingomonadales bacterium
CAGATGATCTGATCGACGTGGGCCGCGAAGAGCTGGCGGTGCGGCTCTGGGCCGATGTTCAGGCCACACTGGGCCTCGCCAGCGCCCCCCTCCCCGCATGGCAAGTGGTCAAGGAAAAACGCGCCACTTTCGCCGCCACCCCCGCGCAAGACGCTAAGCGTCCGCCCGCCAAAACCGGCTGGCGCAATCTGTTCCTGGCGGGCGACTGGACGCAAACCCGCCTCCCCGCCACGATCGAAGGCGCGATCCAGTCCGGCGAAACCGCTGCGCATCTGGCCAACGCCGCGGCTCGGCGCTAAGAACGCGCGATGTCGTTCCTGCTCCAAACCGCCGCACATGCTGATGACCAGTTGGTGCGCTTAGATGCGTCGGTCGCGCGTGCTGTCTCCGCGCTGGGCACCGTTCAGCGTGATGACGGGCATTGGGTGTTCGAACTCGAAGCAGACGCCACGATCCCGGCCGAGTATCTGCTACTCAAACACTATCTGGGCGAGCCGCGCGATCTTCCGCGAGAGGCTGCAATTGGCCGCTATCTGCGGCGCATTCAGGGCGCGCACGGCGGCTGGCCGCTCTATCACAATGGCGCATTCGATATCAGCGCCACAATCAAAGCTTACTACGCGCTGAAGATCATCGGCGACGATATCGATGCGCCGCACATGGCCCGCGCCCGCGCCGGGGTGCTCGCGGCGGGCGGCGCGGCGGCGAGCAATGTGTTCACGCGTATCCAGCTGGCGCTTTTTGGCGCAGGGCCGTGGTCAGCGGTGCCGACAATGCCCACTGAGCTGATCCTGCTGCCGCGCTGGTTTCCGGTCCACCTCTCAAAAATGGCCTACTGGGCGCGCACGGTGATCGTGCCGTTGCTCGTTCTCAATGCCCGGCGCCCGGTCGCGCGCAATCCGCTCGGCGTAAAGGTTGATGAACTCTATGCGCGGGGCCGCGCCCGGCCCACGGTTCAGGCCAAGACCAAGTTCCTGTGGAAACACGGCTTTGCCGCGCTCGATGTCGCGCTCAAAACCGCCGAACCGCTATGGCCAGCGCGGCTGCGCGCCCGCGCCACCGATGCCTGCGTGGCCTTCGTTACCGAGCGGCTTAATGGTGAGGACGGGCTTGGCGCGATCTATCCGGCGATGGCGAACAGCGTGATGATGTTCGATTGCTTGGGCTATGCACCGGATCATCCGCACCGCGCCATCGCGCGCCAATCGGTCGAAAAACTGGTCGTGCTGCGCGATGATGGCGAGATTTATTGTCAGCCCTGCGTCTCGCCGGTGTGGGACACCGCGCTGGCCGCGCATGCCATGCTCGAAGCTGGCGGCGAAGAAGCGGAAGCCTGCGCCGAAGCCGCGCTGGCATGGCTCAAACCGCGCCAGGTGCTCGATGTCAAAGGCGATTGGGCCGATCGCCGCCCCGATGTCCGCCCCGGCGGCTGGGCGTTTCAATACAACAACGCCCACTATCCTGACTTGGACGACACCGCCGTTGTCGTCATGGCGATGGACCGCGCCAAGTCCTCCCCAGAATATCGGGAAGCGATCGATCGCGGCGTAGAATGGACCGTCGGCCTCCAATCGAAAAACGGCGGCTGGGGCGCGTTTGATGCCGATAACACCAGCGAATATCTCAACAATATCCCCTTCGCCGATCACGGCGCACTGCTCGATCCGCCCACCGCCGATGTCTCCGCCCGCTGCATTTCAATGCTCGCGCAAATCGGCGAACCTTCAGACAGCCCGCGGATGAAAGCCGCGCTGGCCTATCTTGAGGACGAGCAAGAGGCCGATGGCAGCTGGTTTGGCCGCTGGGGCGTGAACTATATCTATGGCACATGGTCGGTGCTCTGCGCGCTAAATGCTGCCAAGATCGATCCTGCCGGGCCAATGGTGCGCAAAGCCGCCGATTGGCTGATGGCGATCCAAAACCCAGACGGCGGCTGGGGCGAAGATTGCGACAGCTATGCGCTCGATTACAAAGGCTACTCCCCCGCCCCCTCCACCGCATCGCAAACCGCGTGGGCGCTGCTCGCGCTGATGGCGGTGGGCGAAACCGAGCATCCAGCGGTCGCGCGCGGGATCGAATATCTGGAACGCACCCAATCCGAAGACGGCCTGTGGGGCCAAGAGCACTACACCGGCGGCGGCTTCCCCCGCGTGTTCTATTTGCGCTATCACGGCTACCCCAAATTCTTCCCGATGTGGGCTTTGGCGCGCTATCGCAATCTGCTGCGCTCCAATACTCAGCATGTCGCTTGGGGGATGTGAGCGGCCACATCCTCGTCGCCACAGGCACCCGGCGTGAGGCGGCGGCGCTCACTCAGCCCGATTTCCGCGTAATCCCCGGCGGTAGCGATGCAGCGGGCCTGCGCGCACGATTGCAAATCGAGGCCCAGGGCGCGCGCGGGATCATGAGCTTCGGCTTCGCCGGCGCGCTCGATAGCTCGCTGACATTGGGCGATTGGGTTATCGGAAACCGGCTTGCGGGCACATACGAAACGGAATGCGATCCAGTGTGGGCGCAAGCCTTAGTCGTGCAAATCCCCGGCGCGCGCATGGGAGCATTTTATGCAGACGGACGGTTGATCTCAAACGTCGCCGAAAAGCACGCACTCGGCGCAACGCACGGTGCATTAGCCGCCGATATGGAAAGCCACATCGCCGCACAAATCGCCGCCGAACGCGGCCTGCCCTTTGCCATTGTGCGCTGCATTTCGGATGAGGCCAGTCATATCCTTCCCCCAGCCATCGCAGTAGTGATGCAGCCCGGCGGCGGGATAGATGGCTGGGCCATGCTCCGCTCGGTGCTAAGCAATCCGGGCCAAGTCCCTAAACTCACCAGCACAATTGGCGGCTTCATCCGCGCAATGGCGGCTTTGAAACGTGGCGCGGCCCTGATCAGGCCAGATTGATTAGAATGGCTTGATCAAACCAGCCTGCAGCGCCGGGGAGTCCACCGGGTAATTCCGTTCCACCCGCTCCGAATATCGGTCGATCAACTGGTCGCCGTGTGGCCGCAGCAACACGGTGAAGCGCACCAGTTCTTCGATCACATCGACAATCCGGTCATAGTAGCTTGAGGGTAACATGCGCCCATCGGCATCGAATTCCTGATAGGCTTTGGCGACGCTCGATTGGTTGGGGATGGTGAGCATGCGCATCCAGCGGCCCAAAATGCGCAATGTGTTGACCGAATTGAACGATTGCGAGCCCGCGCTTACTTGCATCACCGCCAGCGTGCGCCCTTGGGTGGGCCGCTGGCCTTTCATTTCCAGCGGCAGGTGGTCGATTTGCATCTTCATGATGCCGGTAATCTGTCCGTGCCGCTCGGGGCTGCACCACACCTGCCCTTCTGACCAGAGCGAATGCGCGCGCAGCTCGGCAACGGCGGGGTGATCATCGCCTGCGATCTGATCGGGCAGCGGCAAATCAGACGGATCAAAAATGCGCGTCTCGCAGCCGAAATAGCGCAGCAGCCGCGCCGATTCCTCTATCACAAGCCGCGAATACGAGCGTTCGCGCAGCGATCCATAAAGCAGCAGAATGCGTGGCGGTGGGTCCATCTCGCCCAGCCCGAGCGCGGGGCGCTGGTGCGCATACTCCGGTTTTAAAGCGGGCAGATGATCCGGATCGCTAAGCTCGCGCAGGCGGCTCATGCAATTTCTGGCGCATCAAAAAGCCAGCGCCCAAGCCAATGCGCGATCAATGCGCCTACTATTTGCGCGGCGATAAAGGCGGGCACATCGGCGGGCGCGATCCCGCAAAAAGTATCGCTAAGCGAGCGTGCAATGGTGATCGCTGGATTGGCAAAGCTGGTCGACGATGTGAACCAGATCGCCGCCGTGATATAAAGTGCAACACTGTTTGGCACGCAATGCGGCGCGGCCTTTGCCGTCCCAAGCACGGTAAACACCAACCCGAACGTCGCGATAAATTCCCCAAGCCATTGCCCGCCGCCCGTGCGGACATGCTGCGAAACTTGCAGCACCGGAAGTTCGAACATCACATGCGCCGCCCAAACTCCGATTATCCCGCCCACCAATTGGGCCGGAATATAGGCAAGCGCCAGCGGCGCGGCGATGCCCCCGCGCAGATAAATGACCAGCGTCACGGCCGGATTGAAATGCGCGCCCGATATCGGCCCAAGCTTGGTGATCAGCACATAGAGCATCCCGGCAACCGCAATGGTCACGCCCAAAAGCGCCACCGCAACATTCCCGCCAGCAAGCTTCTCCGCCATAATCCCTGATCCGATCAGGGTGCAAAACAGCAGACCCGTGCCAATCGCCTCTGCGCCTAGTTCCCGCTTCATGCCGCGCCTTCCATCTCGCCGATTTCAGCCAATGCCGGCATTGCGTCTTTGCGGTCCATCGCCTCAAACGGCAGCGCGAGCAACGCTTCAGCGCGCATGTTTAGCCAGCGCCAAGTGTCTTCGAACGCGGCATCTTCGGCTGCCTCTCCGCCTGCCACATCGGCAGGGTCGCTGAGGCCCCAATGCGCGCGCAGCGGGCTTCCGGGGAAAACCGGGCAAGCCTCCCCCGCCGCGTTGCCGCAAACCGTGATCGCCAGATCAATATGCGGCGCGTCAGGCCCGGTAAATTCGTTCCAGCTTTTGGAGCGAAAACCCGCCACATCAATCCCCCGCCGCGCCAGCAAGCGAAGCGCGCCGGGATGCGGCACGCCCTTGGGCTTGCTGCCCGCGCTAAACGCCCGCACACGGCCGGGCGCGAGATGGTTGAAGATCGCCTCACCCAAAATCGAGCGTGCCGAATTGCCAGTGCACAGCACCAGAATATTAAAGCTCATCATGCCGGCTTGCCCCCTCGCTCGCCCCCGCTC
>JBBRXQ010000212.1:0-4817 GCA_038238515.1 Sphingomonadales bacterium
CTGTCCCCGGAACTGAGATGCCGTCTTTGATGGCGCGGCATATGCGGCAGGCCGTGGCATTGATGTCAGCTTGCTTGCCACGATTGATCCGGTCGATGGGTCTCATGGGCACACGGCTGCCCAGGCTGCATGGCTGGATCACAATCTCGGCGGCTTATGGGTGGATGTAAGGGCCACTTCTTACGAGCATTCGACTATTTGGAATGAGGAGCGATCCGACCGTATTGCCGGTATTGGCGGGCGCATGGGCACTGCGGCACAGTCGCAGGCGGATACTTACTTGACCATGAACGTGAATCATGCGGACTTCAGGCAAATGCTGAATGGCGCTCAAGTTGGCAATATGGTTTCCAGTATCTACAATAACTGGAAGCGAAAATGATGCGAGGGCTTGCAGCATTGAAACCGCTATGGATATTGCCAGTCCTGTTTTTATCCGGATGTTCGGATAGAGCCATAGAGATCATTGACGCGAGCGTTCCGGAAAAAATATATTCTGAGGAAATTAAAAGAGAAAACTGGGTGATTGTCGTTCATACTAAAGCCGATATTTATAACTCTCTGAAAGGTGATGGCACGTTCACTTTGTTTAAAGTGCCATGCAAAGGTGCAATGGATGGCGAAGAGATCGGATTTATAATAGAAAATAAGAATTACAATGGCAATAAATGGACATTTGCAGTTGATGATAGTCATGTCAAAAGCAATGCTTATCGGGGGATGGAGAAGGGCGATTGCGTATTTATGAAGACGAAGCCATATTTTTTCTCCACTCAGTATAAATCGAATATCGTTCCTTTGCGTTAGAAATTACGGATTACGGAGGCAGTGCATTAAATTGGAATTACGGTGCCATGTGGAATTACGGTGCCATGTGCAACAACCCCTAAATATCCCGCCATCCAGGCGCAGCTCTGCCAGACTGGCCATGCAAGGGCTTGGATCGGGATCGGGCGTGGTATCTGAGCGTGACCCGGAAGTGATTGATTTAGTTCTGGGGACAGTATATTTAACTATCATTTAGAGTTCTGGGGACAGGATTTAGTTCTGGGGACAGTATATTTAACTATCATTTAGAGTTCTGGGGACAGTATATTTAACTATCATGGCATAACGCCGCGCTTGGCTTTGCCCCCAGTTTGGCTGGAATTACCGTGCCACACACCCCCGATTATCCCGCCATTCAGGCGCAGCCCCGCCAGACTGGCCATGCAAGGGCTTGGATCGGGGTCGGGTGTGGTATCTGGGCGTGACCCGGAAGTGAGTGACAATCGGTACACCCCCGACCTTCGCCGCACCAAAGTTCAGGGGACAGTATACTTAATCGGTCAATCGCCGCTGGGCATGTAAGAGTTACGGAGTTACGGTAACACTTCAATCAACCCCCAATTAAGGCCATCGCTTGCATAGGAGTGTAAGGATTTGGGGCACAACTTCGCCACCGTCACCCAGTAACCCCAACCCGAGAGACTTTCTAACCACGCACCCAGCGCGCGTTGAACGCCAGCGAAACGCGGTCTTCTGGTCCCACGTGCGGATAGACCCAGTGAAGCAGGTGTGAAGGAAACAGCAGCATCTGGCCTGCTATTGGCTGTAAAACCACCTGCGACCGCATGAAGGGAATATCAATTGATGGCCCCGCCCGCAAGTTGGTCCGACTATTGATGAATTCGATGCAGCCGTCGGTAGGCGTGGATCCCTCGCATGCGGCCGGCACTTTGACGTAATAGCATCCGGACCACAGCCAGCCGGGATGGTCGTGCGGTGCATTAAGCGCGCCGGGCGGGTTCACGTTGACCCACCCTTCCGCCTCCAGCCCCAGCACGTTGAGATCTGCTGCGGGCTGGACGGTTTGCGTTGCAGTGCGCACGGCATCGGTTATTTGTCGCGCCAGCCGTTGGTGCGCTGGCTCGGTGCGCTTGAACAGATCGTCGGCGCTGTGCCAACCGCCGCGGTTGCTCCGATGTATTGAGGGTTCAGCGGCTCGGCGCGCCCCGATCTCGGCAAGAAGGTCGCGGTTCAGCGCATCGGCGTCGGGCAGGCTAAAGCTCAGGAGCGGGGAGGCAAAGAGCGGCTGTATGCCAGTAAGTTCCGCGCTTTTGCCCTTTGTCACCCTGTCGCTTCCTCTCGTCGCCCGCTGACACCCACGCGGCTTGCAGGAGCTCTATGTGGCCCGCACGCATGATTGGCGCCGTTTCTGCCTTCTTGTGGCTCTAGGCCGGAAGGTTTAATGACATCTTTTTGCACACACCATGCCCTGCTTAACAAACCGCATATCTTTCTTACACTGGGCAAAGCGGCAAAAAGCGTGCTCTTCTGCAATTGGGCGCTCCGTCACTTTGATCCTGCGATTACGGTGATCATTGGTAATCGGGCGCATAAAAAATAGGGCTGTCACTGGTAAGATCAATTTAACAACAGTGCACTCAATTGACTAGCGCGAGGTATCGCCAATTTTGAGGACTATCACCTCAGTTTTGACCAGATGATCGCTTATCCCAACAACCGCATTCTGAAAAAATCCAGTATCTCGTCGCGCGCAATCGCGGTGGGCTGGCCTGCTTCGTCGATCAGGTGGATCGTGACGACGCTGTGCGGATTGCTCATCATTTTGGTGGGGCGCGCGGCGGCATCGGGCAGGACGCGGGGTTCGAAGCGGTCGCCCAGCGCTTCTTGGAAGGCGGCGAAGCGTTCGGCTTTGCAGAAGCTGTCGCCGGCGAAGCGGTAGGCGCGAACGGTGAGGTCATCGGCCTCCATCCGCGCTTTCACCGCAGCGAGTTCGGTGGGGTCCATCGCTGTGCCGCCTGCTTGGCCCAGTGGGAGCGAGGGCTGCGCCATGATCGGCGCGAGCATCGCGGGCTCCAGCATCATCGAAAGCGCGAAATTGCCGGTGAAGCACATGCCAATCGCGCCAACGCCTTTGCCGCCGCATTCGCTGTGCGCCAGCGCCGCCAGCGCGCGCAACCATTGCGTCACCGGGCTGGATGCATTGGCGGAAAACGCGCGGAATTCTGCGCTGATACAGGCCTTGGCGATGGTGCCAATGGTGCCCAGCGGCGTGGGCACCGCGCCATCTTTGCCAAACAGATGCGGCATATAAACGGTGAAACCAGCCTCTGCCACCCAGCGGGCAAAGCGCGCAACATAGGGGCTAATCTGCGGCATCTCGGTCATCACGATCACCGCAGGCCCGCTGCCGCGCACATAGACCAGCTTGGTCTTGCCCTGAAGCGTGATTCGCCTCCGTTCAAAATCGGTGAGCGGATCGTCTTGCTTAATGTCTTGTGCAGTCATTTTTGGCCCCTGAAGGATGGTTTATCTTAAATTGTTTGCGTTTGATTGCGGCAACCCGCCAATTATCTTGCGGCATCGAAGTGTCGATGCTTGGCGGACAGAACATGCTCTTGCTTGTCACCACAGCTTTTTGTCACGCCAATTCGAGGTCCCAGTAATTCGCTCCCAGTAATTCGCTCCCAGTAATTCGCTCCCAGTAATTGGGCCCCTTAACGCGTCGCCATAATTGCATCGCCAGCGCAGGTATGGTCCATCAGTTCCTTCGTTGCAGACGCGGCTGTCTCATTGCATATATCTGCGGCGTGCGCGCCGCAACCGGCCGAGAATGAGGGAATGGATGGAGGGTGTTACAGGGGCACAACGCCCCATCTATCGGCCTGAAATTGATGGTTTGCGGGCCTTGGCGGTGGGGTCGGTCATCCTTTATCATGCGAACGAACGCTGGATGCCGGGCGGGCTGGCAGGCGTTGATGTATTTTTCGTGATCAGCGGCTATTTGATCACTTCTAAAATCGCACAGGACATTGATCGGGGCTCATTCTCGCTGGCCAGATTTTGGACCGGCCGGCTACGCCGCATTGCGCCCGCTTTGCTGCTGATGCTTCTGATCTCCAGCTTGGCCGCGCTCTGGATCTTGCCGCCAGATCACCTGCAGCGGTTTGGGGCGGCTTTGGTTGCCAGCGTGCTGCCCGTCTCAAACTTTTACTTTCGGTATTATGCGAGCGGATATTTTTCGCCCGAAGCGCGCACCAATCCGCTCATCCATACTTGGTCGCTGGCCGTAGAAGAGCAGTTCTATCTCGTATATCCGCTGGTTCTTCTCTTTATTATCCGCACAAAGCCGGCGTGGCTGGCCGGAATATTCGCCAGCGGGCTGCTCCTCTCGCTGATAATGGCGGGAGTTTTAAGCAGCTACAGACCCGATGTGGCCTTTTACTACCTGCCGCCCCGCGCATGGGAACTGATGCTGGGAGGGGCAGTTTGGTTATTGGGGCGGCGATCAAACCGCCCGAAGCTTTCGCCAACAATCGCCAGCTTTGGCACATTTGTGAGCATGGCGGGCCTGCTCGCCGGATTTCTAGTTCCGGGAACCAGAGATACGTTTCCGTGGCCCGGTGCCATCCTGCCTTGTCTGTGCACCGCCGCCTTGCTGGGCTTGCTCCATCCGGCGCATAGGGTCACGCGGATGCTCGCCGCCAAGCCGTTCGTGGTGGCCGGGATGATGTCTTACAGCCTGTATCTTTGGCACCAGCCCGCATTTGCCTTTGCGCGGTTGCTCAGCGCGGGCACGCTTCCGGTCACAACTTATCTTGCATTGATGTGCGGGATTGTTCTGGTGTCTTGGGCGAGCTGGCGGTTTGTTGAGCGGCCACTGCGGCGGCCGAGTACCATTGCCGATGCGCGGGTGATGGCCGGGCTAGCAATGGCTGCTGCGCTGCTGATCGCGGGCGGGATCGCCATGCGCGCGGGGCAGGGATGGCCATCGCGATTTTCGGCACAGACCCTGCGCCTGATGGATATGA
>JBBRXQ010000213.1:0-4797 GCA_038238515.1 Sphingomonadales bacterium
AAGGCTTCATCATGCAAAAGCTTGAGGGCGATGGCTGGGTATTTGTGCAGATGGGCGGCACATTGGTAGAACGCACGCTCGCGCCCGGAGAACAGCTTCACGTCGATACCGGCTGCCTAGCGGCCTATACGTCGACCATCGATTTCGATCTGGTAACTGCAGGTGGGGTCAAAAGCGTGCTGTTTGGCGGCGAGGGCCTGTTCTTTGCCAAGCTCACCGGCCCGGGCAAAGTGTGGATCCAGTCACTCCCGTTTGCGCGGCTTGCTGGGCGGATAGCGGCCGCCATGCCAAGCGGCGGCGGACAAAATCGGGGCGAAGGCTCAGCGCTTGGTTCGCTGGGCGATTTCATTCAGGGCAACAATTGAGCAGACCTTGGGAGGGGCCTTGGCATGCAAAGGCCCTCCCCCAAATCTAGGTTTAGAATTCAACCCTCGCGGAGAAACCCCAAGTGCGTGGATCACCCGGCAACCCAACAATCAGGCCAGTATTGCCCGAAGACACAGCCAATTGGTCGTAATAGTTCACGTCGAACGCATTGCGGACCCAACCAAACAGATTGAGCCCCCCGTCGGTGCGAAAGCCCAGCCGCACATTGGAAAGCGCATAGCCCGCCACGTTGGTATAAATAGAGGGCGTGGGGTTCGCCGAAAACGACGAGCGATAGTTCCCGTCAAAGCCCAGATAGACTTGGCCTGCCTTGCCCAAGAACGTCACCGGTGCATTGGCCTCCGCGCCAAACGAAAACGACCATTTCGAAACACCCGGCAAGCTTTGGCCCGAGACATCGCATGACAACGGGCTGACCCCGCCCGGGGTACCCGGCGCGCTAACAGGTGAAGTCAAGTTTCCGTTGGCATCAACAGGCTGGCTTCCTCCCGAAAGTTCAGGTGGGCATGGCGCATTGGTGAAACGGACATACTTGGCATCGGTATACGCGCCATTGGTGTAAAGATTGAAGCGCTCACTCGGACGAACCGAAAAATCGATCTCCACTCCTTGTGTACGCGCTTTCTCGGCATTCGCCAGATAACCACGCAATGCGCCCACCGTATAGTTTGAAACTTGTGCCTGATAATCGCTGATTTCCGTGCGGAACGCGGCAAGGTTCAACGTGGCTTTGCGGTCCCAGAACTGGGTTTTAACCCCAAGTTCAAAGTGATTGACCGATTCAGGCTTCACCGTCGCGAGTTCAAGTAGCGGGTTGCCAGCGGCATCGGCGGGCACCCCGTTCAGATTAATGCCGCCAGATTTAAAGCTCTTGGCGTATGTGGCATAGGCATGCACGTCGCGGGCAGGATCATACGCCGCGGTCACGTTCCATGAAAAGTTCCAGTCGTTGAACTTTGACTTGAATGTTTGCGGCGCGAGAACAGCAAGCTGTGCCCGCTCTGCAGCAGTATTTGCGGCACCCCGAAACAGCACCAAGGCCCCCGCACCATTGGTAACGACGGAATTGTAGTCGCCATCTTTTCTGTCATAATTTAACCGCAGACCGGGCTGGATAGAGATTTTATCGGCGATCTTATAGGTGAACTGCCCAAAAAGCGCTGCGCTGGTGTTGTTGAACGCGATGTCGTTAACCGCGGTAAGGCCATTTAGAACATCCCTATTGTATTGCGAATTTGTAGGATTGACGAGGAACCTCGTCGCTGCCGAACCTTGCTGCTGAACGCCAATGGTCTGAATCTTCTGGTTGAATCCGAACGCACCAAGGATGTATGATAATCTGCTCATCTCTCCGCTCAGGCGAAATTCCTGCGTATACTGATCCTGCTTTGATGGGTTCTGTGATCTTGTGGTGATCGGCAGGCCAAGGAAATCGCGGTCGTTCGAAGGGTCCCAACTCCAATGGCGCCATGCTGTGATTGAGGTAAATGTTCCGATCCCTGTATCAAACTTTGCTCGCAACGAAACGCCGCCGATCTGGTTCTTGGCGCGCAGTTCGGAATCGACATCGGTCAATCGGTCAAATGCATTGGTGCTGGGAACGGCATATTTTTGCACCGCCGTCAGAGCTGCGAACTGTCGCACAAGCGGTCGTTGCGTGGCACCAAGGGCCACGTATATTTGCACACAGCATTCTGGATTCTGGCGACTATAATCCCCCGCAAGCGTAATTTCGGTGGTCGTGTTGGGCTTGAACAACAGTTGCTCGCGCAGCCCGAGATTGTCCTGCTCATTAATCCTGCGGCCATTGGCAACATTCAAAATAGTGCCATTGCGGCGGGTGAACGACCCGGCGACGCGGGCTGCAAGATTTTCAGTAAGCGGGCCAGAAATTGCGGCCTTCGCCTGAACAAACCCAAAATTGCCGCCAGTGATTTCAGCGCGGCCTTCAAAGTCGAATGTGGGCTGGCGAGAGGTGATGTTGATCGCGCCAGCCGTCGTGTTCTTGCCATAGAGGGTTCCTTGCGGTCCGCGCAGGACCTCAATTTGTTTCACGTCGAGAAAATCAAAGGTCGAGGAAGCGACGCGGGCGAAATAGACATCGTCGACGTAGATGCCGACGCCTTGCTCGATGCCGTCGTTGGTTAGCCCAATCGGCGCGCCAATCCCGCGAATATTGACCGAGGTGTTGCGCGGATTTGAAGAACTGAACTGCAATGTCGGCGTCAACTGCTGCAAACGGCCAACATTGAAGCTGCCAGTATTGTCGATGTGATCGCCGCCGATCACGGAGATAGCAAGCGGCACATCCTGCGCTGTTTCCGCGCGGTGGCGTGCCGTTACGACAATCTCATTAGTGTCATTCTGACCCGTACCTACGGACGTAGATTGCTTCTCAGCGGGTGCCGCGGTTTCCTCGGCGGCTGCAAGAAGTGGAGAGGCGAACAAGACAAGCGGGGTCGCCCCCAGAATGAGGGTATAACGGGAAATCATGACAAGATCCTTTAGCTTCGGGTAAAAGTGGCGGCAGTGGTCGGGGCGCTGAGAATCATTTCTGAACCTACGGGTGATTTGTGCACCGTATATACTCAACTAATTGAGTAGACATTATAGTTTTGGTTGTCATCAAAAAAGTCTTACTTGCCTGCTTGCCCTCCCCCATCCGCGTCGTGCAATGCAAAGGTGGGCAATGAGAATGGACACCGCCGCGCAACAGTGCGGCCCCATCGTCACCGCCGTACGATAACTGGACACAGGAATGCAGCAGATGGAAGAAAAAGCGCTGCCATCTGCCCCCCATGTTGATGCGGGATCTCCCGCCCGGTTTTTCAATCGCGAGCTAAGCTGGCTGGCATTCAATCGCCGAGTTTTGGCCGAAGCCCAGAATTCTGATTATCCGGTGCTTGAGCGGCTAAGGTTTCTGTCCATCTCCGGCAGCAATCTTGATGAATTCATGATGGTGCGTGTGGCTGGCCTGGCAGGCCAAGTGCGCCAGCGGATCGACGAGTTGTCGATTGACGGGCTCACCCCGCGTCAGCAGTTGCAAGCCGCCTATTCCGGCGTGGGCGAATTGGTCCATGCCCAGCAAGATATTCTGCACGATCTTTCCAAGCTGCTAGACGCTGCAGGCATACACCTGCTCGGCAATGGCAAGTTGGAAAAGAGTCAGACAGACTGGCTTGCCAATTATTTTCAGGCGCATGTTTTCCCCGCGCTCACCCCGCAAGCAATCGATCCGGCGCACCCTTTTCCCTTCATCGCCAATCAAGGCACGGGCATGATCTTCACGTTGACGCGGATGGCCGATGGCGCGCCGGTCAATGAGATGATCCTGATCCCATCCGCATTGCCGCGCTTTGTGCGCCTGGCAGGAAATAAGGCGTGTTGGATCAGCATCGAAGAACTGGTGCGGCGTAATGCGGCCAAGCTGTTTCCTGGATTTCGCATCAATGGCTACGGCACATTCCGGCTGCTGCGCGATAGCGATCTTGAGATTGAGGAAGATGCCGAGGATTTGGTGCGCTATTTTCGCACCGCAATTCAGCGCCGCCGCCGGGGCAAAGTGATCCTGCTTCAATTGCAGGAAGGGTTTGATCCAGAAGCCGAGAAATTGCTGCGCGACCATCTGGGACTCGATCTCGCGCTGGTAACAACGTCTGCTGGATTACTCAGCATGAGCGGCCTCTCCAGCGTGGTCGATGAAAACCGCCCAGAGCTGAAGTTCGAGCCTTACAGCCCGCGCTATCCCGAACGCATTCTTGAACATAACGGCGATGCCTTTGCCGCAATCCGCGAAAAAGACCTGATTATCCATCACCCTTTCGAGAGTTTTGATGTGGTGGTCGATTTTTTGCGACAAGCGGCGGTTGATCCCGATGTGGTCGCGATCAAACAAACGCTTTATCGCGCGGGCAAGCAATCTGCCGTGATCGCCGCGCTGATTGCTGCCGCCGAAGAGGGCAAATCGGTTACGGCGGTGGTCGAGCTAAAGGCGCGTTTCGATGAGGAGCAGAACCTTATGTGGGCCTCGCAGCTTGAGCAGGCCGGCGTGCAAGTTATCTATGGCTTCGTCGATTGGAAAACCCATGCCAAGGTATCTATGGTGGTTCGGCGCGAAGGTAACGCGTATCGAACCTATTGCCACTTTGGTACGGGCAATTACCATCCGGTTACCGCCAGGATTTACACTGATCTAAGCTTCTTCACAGCCGATCCCAAATTTGGGCGCGATGCCGGGCGACTATTCAACTTCATCACGGGGTATATCGAGCCAAAGGCAACCGAGGTGCTCGCGATTGCGCCGCTCGGCTTGCGCGCCAAGCTCTATGAATGCATCGAGCGCGAGATCGCCTTTGCCCAAGGCGGAAAGCCTGCAACCATCTGGGCCAAGCTCAATTCGCTCACCGATAG
>JBBRXQ010000214.1:0-4788 GCA_038238515.1 Sphingomonadales bacterium
GATATTGCCGAAGATCACGGGCATTCCGGCTTGATGCGCGGCGCGCACGGTGGAGGGATCATCGTCGATGGCGATATAGGGCATGCTATGCACCGCGAGCATATCGCCGACCAGCTGGCCGACGCGGCCATAGCCGAGGATCACGGTTCGATCGCCCTGCGGCAAGCTCACTTCAGCGGCTATTTCGGTGGTATTGAGGCCGGTTCCCTCGGCGCGGGAGACGCGGCCTGCCACAAAGGCGCCAAGATAGGCGAGCAGCGGGGTGATGGTGAGGCCGATGGCGGTGACGATTTGCCAGAACTGGGCAGTTTGCGCGCTGATCAGCCCGGCGGCGGCGGCGGCGGTGAGCACGATCAGGGTGGTTTCAGAAGGGCTGGCCATCAGGATGCCCGCCTGCACCGCCGTGGCGCGGTCTTTGCCCATGACGCGCAGCGACAGGCCGGTGACGAAGGCTTTCAGCAGCACCACGCCGCCCACCGCGAGCGCCAAGGGGCCGAGCATCGCCCAAACCTGGCGCAGATCGATGCCCATGCCGATGGTGATCAGGAACACCCCGAGCGCGAGCCCTTTGAACGGGCGGGTGATCGCCTCCACCTCGCCGTGATATTCGGTTTCGGCGATGAGCAGCCCGGCGAGCAGCGCGCCCATTAGCGGCGACAAGCCGGCCGCCGAGGTGGCCAGCGCGGCCAGAATAACCACGAGCAAGCTGGCGGCGAGGAACAGTTCGGGGCTTTTGGTGCGCGCGGCCTGGGCAAACAGCGTGGGCAGCGCGAAGCGGCCGAGGATCATCAGCACCGCGACCACCGCCGCGCCCGTTGCGATGGTTTCGAGGAGGGCGGGGCTGTTGCCAGTTCCAAGCGCGCCGAGCAGGAAGATGATCGGCACCAGCGCGATATCTTCGAACAGCAGCATCGCCAGCACCGCCCTGCCCACAGGGCCAGTGGTGCCCGCAATCGGCAGCACCAGCGCAGTGGACGACATCGCGAGCGCAAGGCCGAGGCCGATGGCACCAGCAGAGCTCTCGCCCATTGCGGCCAGCACCAACGCGAGCAGCAGCGAGGAGAGCGCCAGTTCGATTGCGCCAAGGCCGAACACCAGCCTGCGCATCGACCATAGGCGTTTGAACGAAAGCTCTAGCCCGATTTCGAACAGCAGCAGGACAATGCCGAACTCAGCAAACGGCGCAATTGCGCGCGGCTCGGTGATCGTGACATGGTAAAGCCACGGGAAGCGCGGCACCATCGCGCCGAGGCCATAAGGGCCGACCGCGAGCCCGACCAGAATGAAGCCGATCACAGGCGTGATGCGCAGCCGCGCAAATGCGGGAATGACGATCCCTGCAGCGCCAAGGATGACCAGCGCATCGCTTACCGCAGTGGAGTGTTCAAACGATCCGGCCATGCGCTTGTTTACGCGGCGGGGCCGGGGGCCGCAAACTTAATAGCCGGGTGCTTAGTATGCGGTCGTCGTCAGCACCGCATTGTCTAAGCGCCGCTCGGCAAGGTCTTCGGGGGTGATCCAGAACTGATAGACGCCTTCGCCAAAGCGGTGGCCGATGGCTTCGTCTGATGACAGCTCGAGCAGCAGCAAATGCGTGGCAGCGCGTTCCTGCTGATCGCCTTGCACATCGCTGTAGGGCGCGAGCAGGCGGTTTGGCGTGGGGGCATGCGTATGGCTGTCGCTGCGCGTGGCCAGCGCATGACGGCGGGCGAGCTTGGCCACGATTTCGGGCGGGATCAGCGCGGCGGCGGCGGGCGCGGCATGGAGCGTGGTTTCAATCGCGGCCTCGGCGGCGCGCGGGGCAAGCAACTGGGTGAGCGGCTGGTGACCGGCGAACCACGCCCAGAAGGCATCGCGCACGGGGGGATCGAGCGGGGCGAGCGCGGGATTGGCGAGCGCATGATCAAACCACGCCTGCGCTTCCTCTTTTACCGCAGCCAGATGCGCTGCTTTCGCTTCGCTGCTGAGGTCGGGATAGAGGCTGGGCCGGGGGAACCGCGCTGCGCGATCGGCTTCGCGCACAAGCGCAGCGGCGCACGTTTGCACCGCGAGCCAATCTTGCGGGAAGCCCGGCCAAGGCGGCTGAAACGCGCCGTCTGCGCTGGTGAAATCGGCTAGGCTGAGCGGCTCTGGCAGATCGGCATCACCCTGCGCGGCGAGCAGCGCCAGCGTGGTCAGGTCGCCTTGATCCCATGACGGTGCGAGCGCACTGGTGGTTTCATCTGCGGCGATTGACGGCGGCAAAGCGATGGCGACGGCAATAGCGATGGGGGCCACGGGCCAGCGCGGTAGCACCTGAATACCGTGCTCTGCGGCCAGCGCCCAAGGCCATGTATACCCGCCCTCATCGCCATAGGCCATGGGCAGGTCCGCCGGTGGATCGATGTCCTGCCAAGCGGCGGGCTGGTCCTCATCGGCCCATGTAACACAGCCACTTTGGCCAGCGCCCCATTGGAGATCGAGAAAGAACAGGAGCGCGCCAGACGCGGGCAAGAGGCCGAGCCGAGCGGCTTCGGGCACTTCGGCGAGATCGAGCTGGAGGATGAAATGCAGTGGTTTATCGCTCGCAGGATCGCGTGGCCATGCGAATGGGCCAGGGACGTGGGGTACGCCGCCATAAAAGCTGCGGCTTTCTGGCGCGAGATGCGGGGGGAAATGGCGGCGCAGCACGATAGCCTGCTGGGCAGCGGCGAAGATGGCGGCGTGGAGCGCTGGCTGCACCGGGCCTTCGCCGCGCGCGGCGGCAATGGCACCCAACTGGGGCGAGAGCTTAGCTTCGGCTTCGGTCAAGGGCGCGGCTGAGATCACGCGCCTGCGCTGGGCGGGCATGACGGGCTCGATCGGCGGCAAATCCGCCCTGTTGCCAAGGCGTTTGGCGGTCTTTGCGGCGCGCACTTGCTCGGCGCGCGCGGCCAGTTTGCGGCGCGCCAGCACGAATAGCAGCGCAATAAGCACAAGGGCGCTGGCACCGAAGACCAGCGAGATGATGATAAGCGACGTCACAATTGTCCTCTCGAGCCGAGAGCATGGTCTTTAACGCGAAAGTTGCAACATTCTATTGCCGCATAAAAAGGCCCCGGTGCCTGCGCGCCGGGGCCTTTTATGCCAGTTAGTCGTTGTCCCGTCAGGCGCTGGTCGACATGGCCGTCTCAAGGTTCTCGACAATCGCAGAGAAAAACGTCTCGGTGGTCATCCACGGCTGGTTTGGCCCGATCAGGATTGCGAGATCCTTGGTCATCTTGCCGCTTTCGACGGTTTCGATGCAGACCCGCTCCAGCGTTTCGGCAAACGCGATCAATTCGGGCGTATTATCAAAGCGGCCACGATAGATGAGGCCGCGCGTCCATGCGAAGATCGAGGCGATCGGGTTGGTCGAGGTTTGTTTGCCCTGCTGATGCTGGCGATAGTGGCGCGTTACCGTGCCATGCGCGGCTTCGGCTTCAACTGTTTTGCCATCGGGCGACATGAGCACCGAGGTCATCAGGCCAAGCGAACCAAAGCCCTGCGCAACGATATCTGACTGCACATCGCCATCATAGTTCTTACAGGCCCAAACGAATTTGCCCGACCATTTCAGCGCCGAGGCGACCATGTCGTCGATCAGGCGGTGCTCGTAACCAATATTGGCGGCAGCGAATTTTTCCTTGAACCCTTCGGTGTCGAACACTTCCTGAAACAGGTCTTTAAACCGTCCGTCATAGGCCTTGAGGATCGTGTTCTTGGTCGACAGGTACACCGGCCAGCCCAGATTGAGGCCATAATTGAGGCTGGCACGCGCGAAATCGCGGATTGAATCGTCGAGGTTATACATCGCCATCGCCACGCCGGGCGACGGAAAGTCGAACACGTCGAGATCAATTTTATCGCCATTATCGCCTTCCCAAACCAGCCGCAGCTTGCCGGGGCCGGGGATCTTGGTGTCGGTAGCTTTGTATTGATCGCCAAACGCATGGCGGCCGATCACGATCGGATCTGTCCAGCCGGGCACCAGGCGCGGCACATTCTGGATTACGATGGGTTCGCGAAACACTACGCCGCCCAGAATGTTGCGAATTGTGCCGTTGGGCGACTTCCACATTTTCCGCAGCTTAAATTCTTCCACCCGCTGCTCATCGGGGGTGATCGTCGCGCATTTGACGCCGACGCCATATTTCTGAATCGCGTTGGCGGAATCGATGGTGATCTGATCGCCGGTTTCATCGCGCTTTTCGACCGAGAGATCATAATATTTCAGATCAATATCAAGATAAGGCAGGATCAGCCGCTCACGGATCCATTGCCAGATGATCCGGGTCATCTCGTCACCATCGAGTTCGACAACCGGGTTGATCACCTTGATTTTAGCCATGCTGGGTCCTGTATATGGTTCGAGTTGCAAGGGTGATCGGGCAAAGACCGTCTCGCGCGGCCTTAGCATGTGATGTTTCTGGCGCAAGCGGGCCCGAAAAAAGCCGCAAGCGCCCTGCCAATTCGGCTAGACAGCGAACGGGTTCGCGCCCTAGACTTTAAGCAAGCGATTAAAACGCGAACCCGAAAGATGGGCCGCGCACACCCCGGAGGAGGATTACCATGAGCGAACAAGAAGTTTTGACCCAAGTGGAAGGTAACGTGCTGATCGTTACCATCAATCGACCCGAGGCGAAGAACGCCATGACCAAAGCCGCCGCCGAAGGCATCGCCGCAGCCATGGATATGTTTGACGCAGACATCAATTTGCGCTGCGCGATCATCACCGGGGCCGGGGGCACGTTTTGTTCGGGCATGGACCTCAAAGGTTTCCTCCGCGGC
>JBBRXQ010000215.1:0-4768 GCA_038238515.1 Sphingomonadales bacterium
CACACTGCGGGCAAGCGCTGGGGCAAAGGCATCATCCTGCTGGGCGTCTTTGCCACCGCGCTTTTCTATGGCGATTCGATGATCACACCGGCGGTCTCGGTGATGAGCGCGATCGAAGGCATCGCGGTTTACCGGCCATCGATGCATCCGCTGATCGTGCCCATCGTCGTGGCGATTTTGATCGGGCTGTTTTTTATCCAGAGCCGGGGAACGGAGAAAGTTGCCACATTTTTCGGGCCGATCATGCTCGTTTACTTTGGCACGATCACAGTTTTGGGGGTGATCAGCATCGCGGCGCTGCCGCATGTGATATTTGCGCTTTCGCCGCATTATGCGGCCGCGATGTTCATTGCCGATCCGTGGCGCGGATTTCTGGCGATGGGCGCGGCGGTTTTGGCGGTAACGGGCGCAGAGGCGCTTTATGCCGATATGGGGCATTTTGGGCGCAGACCGATCCGTGTTTCGTGGCTGGTGTTTGTTCTGCCTGCGCTGGTGGTGAATTACCTTGGGCAGGCGTCGCTGCTGATGCGTGTGCCTGCCGCGCTGCAAAGCCCGTTCTATTTGCTGGCGCCTGATTGGTTCCAATGGCCGCTGCTGGTGATTGCTAGCCTCGCGGCTGTGATCGCATCGCAGGCGGTGATTTCAGGCGCATTTTCGGTGACACAGCAAGCCATCCAGCTTGGCTTTATCCCGCGAATGACGATCAAGCACACCTCCACCGCTGCGGGCCAGATTTACATCCCGGCGATCAACTTTGCGCTGATGATCGCGGTGATTGTGTTGGTGCTGATGTTCCAGCGGTCATCTAATCTTACGGCGGCGTATGGCATCGCGGTGACGGGTGCGATGCTGATTGACAATTTTCTGCTGGGGGTGGTGCTGTTCAAGCTGTGGCAGTGGAAGCCGATCTATGCGCTGCCGTTGCTCGGCGTGTTTTTTGTGATCGACGCCAGTTATCTCGGCGCGAATCTGACCAAGATTCCCGATGGCGGCTGGGTGCCCCTGGTGATGGGGGTCGGCATCTTCACGCTGCTCACCACGTGGTCGCGCGGACGCCAGCTGATGCGCCAAAATATGTCGGATAGTTCGATCCCGCTCGAGGTTTTTATCAAATCAGCCTGCAACAGCGCGGCGCGCGTGTCGGGCACGGCGATCTTCATGGCCTCTGCCGCGACCGGGGTACCTTCTGCGCTGCTGCACAATATCAAGCACAACAAAGTGCTCCATGATCGGGTGGTGATCCTGACGATTTCGATCGAGGATGTCCCCTATGTCGAGCAATCTGAGCGGTCGACCTCGCAAGATGTAGGCTCGGGGTTTTATCGCATGACGTTGCACTTCGGCTTTCTGGAAGAAACCGACGTGCCGGCCGCGCTGCGTACCGTGACGATGTGCGGTGAGCCGTTCGAGATGATGAAAACCAGCTTCTTCCTGTCGCGTCAGACGCTGCTCGCCTCAGACAAGCCGGGCATGGCACTCTGGCGGGAGAAGTTGTTTGCGTGGATGCTGCGCAATGCGGCCAGCGCAATGGAGTTTTTCCGCCTGCCCACAAACCGGGTGGTTGAGCTGGGCAGCCAGCTCAAAATTTGAAGTTCAAGGCTGCTGGGTGCGCAAGATCACCTGCGCGCCCAGAAAAAATAGAGTTAGTTTGTCGCTGGCTTAGGTGAAGGTTTGCCCTTCAGCTCATCTTTGGCTTCGCGAACTCCATCGGCAATACGATTGCCCATCGCATCCGCAGCAGCGCCAATTTTGTTGCCCACGCTTTTGGTGTCGGCAGCTGCATTACTGGCGGATGCGTCCATCGTATCAACACCTTTGCTGGCGGCTGCACCAATCGCGTCCACGCCGTTGCTCGCATCCGCAGCCATATTGGAAATATCATTGGATGCCGACGTCGCAGTTTCCGAAGCACTTTTTTGTGTCTGCTCCGAGCAAGCGGAAAGCGCCAATGCGGCGACAAGAGTTGTCAGTGTGAACAGTCCTGAAGTGCGCATTGGGGCGTCTCCTAGAATAGCAATTAAAGCGCCGCAGCCTGGAAAGGTGCGACGTTCGAATGAGAACGCGGCGCGAGCTGCAAGGTTCCATCCCGGGCGCAGCCATCGCCGCGATTTAAAACAGCGATCTGATGTTTCGGCTGATTAGCCGAACTGGTTCGCACCAATCATGCAATACAGCATTGGAAGCGATAGTAGCAAGTTTGTGCGGCTGGCGATCAGCGCACGCGGCGCGGCGGCAGCCTTTTCTTCGGCAGTGGCCTCGACAATGCCGAGAATCTTTTTCTGCGCGGGCCAGATAATAAACCACACGTTGAACGCCATGATGATACCCAGCCACATGCCAAGACCAATCAGGCTGCCGGCACCCTCACCCTGAAAGGTGAGCGCGGTGTGACCGTATCCACCGATAGCCGCTGCGACCAAACCCGTGATCAGCGTCAGTAGCGCGCCATAGCGAAAGAAGAAGAACACCTTGGGCGCGATATGCCCAGTGATCGCGCCTTTCTGCTCTGCAGGAATCTTCGGCATCGTCGGCACTTGCACAAAATTGAGATAATACAGCAGGCCGATCCAGACGATCCCAAAAAACGCATGGAGCCACAGTCCGATGTTATAGGGAGTAATCGGCACGCCACTCTCGGAATTCCATGCTATCATGACCGCGATCGCGGCCACCGCGCCGACCACCAGAACCTGATGAAGATTGCCGAAGAACTTGAGCATGGATTTCCCCCTGAAAGTTGCAGAGCGTGTCAGGCCGAAGCCTAACGAAGCCGATGAATGCTTATTAACGGCAATGCCCGGTTTGTCATGCCATTTTGAACAGGCTGGCCCAAGAGGAACCGCCGCCATCAATCATGCGGCGGGTTCTGCTCTACCTCAGTTTCTTGATCGGCCCCTAGCCCGTGCTTCAGCAGCATCGGAATCTGCGTGAAGGTGAACAGGAATGAGAGCGAGGTCACGCCCCACAGCTTAGCCGAGAGCCAGCCATCGAAACTCAAAGTATGACGAAGCACTTCGTTCAGCGCGGCGAGGAACACGAAGAAGAATGCCCAATTGCGCGAGAGCTTGAGCCAGCCCTGCTCAGACAATCCTTCAAACGCGCTTTCGAGCAACGTGCGCAGCAAAGGCTTGCCGCGCATCAATCCGCCAAACAACAGCGCGGCGAACAACAAGTAGATCGCGGTCGGCTTGATCTGAATCCAGAAAGGGTCGCCCAGCAGCACGGTGAGCGAGCCAAATCCGATGATCAGCACGGTGGAAAGCCACAGCATTGGCGAAATCCGCCCGAGCCGCCATTTCGAAACCACCAGCGCGACCACCGTGGCAATCATGAACGCAGCCGTGCTCTTGGTCACCGCAATCACTGCGCCAACCCCGTCTGGCCCTGCATCTTTTGGGCTAAACTGTCGATATGCCAGAAAAAATACGATCAGCGGGCCATAGTCGACCGCCAAGTTGATCCATGATGCTTTGGGTTTTGCAGCGGTTGGACCTGCCGGGGACTGAGGCTCGCTCACCGAAACACTCCTGCTATCACTTGCGCCACCAGATCGGGATCGAACGCGCGCAGATCGTCGATCTTCTCGCCCACCCCGATCGCGTGGATGGGAAGGCCATACTGCTGCGCCGCCGCGACCAATACACCGCCGCGCGCGGTGCCATCGAGCTTGGTCATGATGAGCCCGGTTACGCCAGCCACTTGCCCGAAGATTTCGATCTGTTGCAGCGCGTTCTGGCCATTGGTGGCATCGAGCACGAGCACCACGTCGTGCGGCGCTGCTGGATTGATCCGGCCTAGCACGCGGCGCACTTTGGCCAGCTCGTCCATCAGCTCGCGCTTGTTGTGCAGCCGCCCGGCAGTATCAACGATCAGCGCGTCGATCCCGGCATCGGTCGCCGCTTTCACCGCATCAAACACAATCGCTGCGGGATCGCCGCCTTCGGGCCCGGTCACGATCTTCACCCCCAGCCGGTCGGCCCAAACCCTAAGCTGGCCGATAGCGGCGGCGCGAAACGTGTCTCCCGCCGCCAGCATCACGCTGTAATCCTGCTCTTGAAACATATGCGCCAGCTTGGCGATGGTGGTGGTCTTGCCCGATCCGTTCACGCCGATCACTAGGATCACTTGCGGGCGAGGGAAGGCTGTCACTTCCAATGGCTTTGCCACTGGGCGCAGGATCGCGGCGATTTCCTCGGCGACCGCAGCGCGCAGGGTGGGCTCGTCCAAGCCTTTTTCGAACCGCGCATCGGCCAAGCTCGCGCGGATACGAGCGGCGGCGCGCGGGCCGAGGTCTGCCAAGATCAGGCCGTCCTCGATCTCGTCAAGCTGCGCCTCGCTCAGCTTGGTCGCGCCGCCAAAGCCGGTAAGGCTGTTACCCAAGGTTTCGGTCAGGCGCTCAGAGGTTTTGCGAAAGCCACCGCGCAAGCGATCGGTCCAGCTTTCCGGATTTGCGCTATCCGCTGGCGTGCTCATGCCAACATTCCTTTAGTAATCCTTGTTGGCAGGAGAGGTTCCAACGCACAGAGCCGCTGCTGGTCGTCAGTGAGCGTTGGGGAATGGCCGTCGTTGCTGCGTTGGGCAAGCCTAACGCGCAAGTTGCCCCCACTCAAGCGCCGCTCCCCCGTGCGGGCGGGGGCCTCAGGCCGTAATGCGCCTGACTGCACGAGGTCCCCGCCCGCGCCGGCAAGCCATAAAGGCCAAGCACGGGTAAGCAAGATAGGGCATGGTTCGCTGCTCACAGCGGATAATCCATGTCCTCGAATGATCC
>JBBRXQ010000216.1:0-4767 GCA_038238515.1 Sphingomonadales bacterium
CTGCAAAATCGACAAAATAAACAATGTTAAGAACAGGAATTCCGCTCTCCTTGGCATAAACATATTCGGCGGTATTCAAAGCGCCCATGCCAAAATCGAACATGCCCGATTGTAGCAGCGCGTTGGCCGGAGCACCCAGTGCAGCGGGTCCGTAAGCAACCGCATCGGCCTTATCTTTTTTCTTGAGCATGGTGAACACCTTTGACCCTTGCGGATAGGGCTTCACTTTTGCGTAAAACGAATTGGCCATCAGGCCGGCGCGATCCTCTATTGCGATCCCGCGTGCCGCCATTTGTGACTGAAAGTCGGCATAAATTGCATCAGTGGCCGTTTGAAAATCTTCGAAACCGACACCTGATAATTCGCCGATAGCTTTGCCTTCGGCGCTTGCCGCCAAAAATCCGCCACCGTCATAATCGACCTTCTTTGTAAAAAAGGCGACGCTGAATTGCCCGATTACGACCTTAGAAATTCCCTGAAAGCTTTGCGGCCGATCAACTTTTACACTCGCAACTTGGGGTATTGGGCCATCGGCCGCGCTGGAGAATGAAGCAGTTGCGAGCGATACTGCAACGGCAGCAGATGCAACGATCAGGTTATTTCTCAATGACATGGTGTGATCCTGCAACAGCAATTAGTTCGCACCCTTACGGTCCGACTTTGGCGGGTTCTAAGGACTATCGCGCGCGCGTCAAACCTTCCCTTTGAAGACATTACACTTGTATTTCACTTCAAACGACCAGTGATACCCGCCCGCCCGCATGCCGTTCTAGTCCTCCCGCCAGTTCCAGCTCGAGCAACGCCATCTGCACTGCGCTGGAAGGTGCGCCGCTCTGGCGGATCAATTCATCGATGCTGATTGGGGCGGCGCCGAGCAATCCAGCGATGTCAGCCGGGGTCTCGTTCGGTTCGTACTCGGGCAAAGCGCTTTCACGGAAGGTGGCCCCGAAGCTGGCGCCAAAGCTTTGCCGCGCGGTTCCGTCAAACCGTTCGAGCAATTCGGCGACATCGTCTGCCGATTGGACAAGCACCGCGCCATCGCGGATAAGCTGGTTGCAACCGCGCGAGCGGCTGTCGAGCGGAGAGCCGGGGATGGCCATCACCTCGCGCCCCGCCTCCCCCGCAAGCCGCGCAGTGATCAGCGAGCCGGATCGCGGCGCGGCTTCGACCACCACAGTGCCCGCGCAAAGGCCCGCGATGATCCGGTTACGGACGGGGAAATGACGTGCCAGCGGCTGTGTGCCAGGCGGCATTTCGGCAATCAAAAGGCCGCGTGTGGCGACCTCTTCCTGCAGAGCGGCGTTTTCGGGAGGATAAGCAATTTCGATACCGCTGGCGATAACGCCAACTGTGCCCCCACCAAGCGCCATGCCCGCCAGCGCGCCTTTGTGCGCCGCCGCATCAATGCCGCGTGCAAGGCCCGAAACCACCGCATAACCGCGCCCGGCGAGGTCTGCGGCAAATTCGCGCGCAAGCTTAACCGCGCCCGCCGACGCATTGCGCGCGCCGACCAAACCAACTGCTGGTTGGCGCAGGAGCGCCCCATCCCCGCGCACGATTAGCAGCGCCGGGGGCACTTCGAGCGCGGCCAGCGCATCGGGATAATCGGGTGTATCATGAAACAAATAGCGCGCGCCTGAAGCTCGCACGGCGGCAATCTCTGCCTCAATCCGGGTGGCTGCGGCGATTTGATATCGCCCGCCCCCGCGCGCAGCGAGATCGGGCAATGCCGCAAGCGCAGCCTGGGCATTGGCGAAACGGTGGAGCAACTGAAAATAGCTTACCGGGCCAATATTGGGCGAGCGGAGCAGGCGAATGCGCGCAAATGCCTCATTCTGATCGAGCCTTGCTGGGGCTGCGGCATTCATGCCTTGCTGCCAACCTTTGGCTCTGTCCCGGCGCGCAGGCGCGCGATGTTTTCGCGGTGGAGCCATAGCACCAGCCCCGCGAGCACGATCAAGACACCGGCATAAGCATGATAGCCAAGCGCGAGCGCCGCGAGGGGAGCGGCCACTGCTGCGCTCATGCCGCTGAGCGAGGAAACCCGCGTTGCGAAAAGCATCAGAAGCCAAACCACCGCGTAAACGAGGCCGATGGGCCAAGCGAGGCCCAGCGAGGCCCCCATCAAGGTTGCCACACCCTTGCCGCCGCGAAAGCCCAGCCAAACGGGGAAGCAATGGCCGATCACCGCGCCAAGCGCCGCCACTGCCTCAGCGCCGGGCACAAACGCCCGGACGAGCATAACCGCCGCGCACCCCTTTGCCAGATCGAGCAGCAACGTGGCCGCAGCAAGCCCTTTCCGGCCGGTTCGCAGCACATTGGTCGCGCCGATGTTGCCCGATCCAATTGCTCGCAGATCACCCGCTCCAAACACCCGCGTTAGCAGCAAGCCAAACGGAACCGAACCGAGCAAATAAGCAGCGGCGAAGGCAAAAACTGAGGCAAAGCCCAAGGCAGTTAACATTTCCACAAGACCTGTCTTAGCGATGAGCGATAACAAAAGGGAGAGGCGCTAATTTCTTTTTATCGCCGCACCGGATAAAGGGGCGGCGATGCAGATGCAAAATCAACGTGCAACCATGCCCCGCAGTGGCGGCAAAAGCGAGATAGGGGGCGCGTCTTTAGACCCCGCAGCGCCGCTGTTGGTGTTTGATTCAGGGGTTGGCGGGCTGTCGGTGCTTGATGATATTCGCGCGCTTTTGCCCGATGCGCCGGTGATTTATGCCGCAGACCTCGCCGGGCTTCCTTATGGCAACAAGAGCGAGGCACAGATCGCAGCGCGGGTTTCGGGCCTGCTGGGCCGCATGACCGAACGATTTGCGCCCCGCTTGGTTTGCATCGCTTGCAACACCGCATCGACCATAGCGCTGGCATCGGTGCGCGAGGTGCTCGAAGTGCCGATTGTTGGCACGGTGCCGGCGATTAAGCCCGCAGCGCTCAAAACGCGCAGCGGCGTGATCGGCTTGCTGGGCACCGAGGCGACGATTCGTCAGGGCTATGTCGATCGGCTTGAAGCAGAATTTGCGGCTGACAAAGTGTTGCTGCGCCATGCGGCTCCCGAACTTGTGAGCGCGGCGGAGGCCAAATTGCGCGGACAGCCGGTTGACCCCGCGATTTTTGCGCGCGCTGCACAGGCGCTGCGCACGATGCCATCAGGCGCTGAAATTGACACTGTCGTCCTGGCCTGCACCCATTTCTCGTTGGTGATTGAGGAACTGGGACATGCTTTTGGACCGGGGGTTGATTTCGTCGACGGATCGGCGGGAATTGCGCGGCGCATTGCGCATTTGACCGCCGGGCAGCCTTGGCACCGCGAGCACGCCGACCGCGCGATTTATACGCGCGGCGGCGAAGACATGGCACTGCTCGCACCCGCATTGTTGGCGCGCGGCATTAACGAATGGTTGGTATTTTGATGGAGCGGATCAGGCAGGACGATGATTTGGCGGGCGGACAGGTTGCCGGCGTATCGTTCATAACCAAGGCAGCCATCATCTTGGCTTTGCTGATTGGCATTCCCTATTATTGGCTGCTGATTGAAAGCGGGCCCAGCGATGCACCGCCGCATCAGATCGACATTGGCAGGCTGCGCTTGGAAGCGGGCAAGCTGGCTGGGCCACTCCCCCAGAAAATTGAAGTCGCGGTGCCTGCTAGCGACCATTCCGCAGGCACATTCCTGGTCGCGGGCGGCGGACTGAAGGCGGATCTAGTAGGCGTTGCCGCGTACCGCTTGGTGACTCCGGGCGGCGATACTTTGCTTGACGCAGGGCTCAATCAGACACAGGCAAAAGCTTCTGGCTTTGCAACGTACCACGAGAATGAGCAGCGCATCGTCGAAAGTTGGCTGCGCGCAGCGCGCCGGATCATATTTTCGGGTCAAGATATAGACCACATCGGCGGTTTTATAACGTCGCCATTCAATGCAGCTATTGCACCGCGCGTGATCGCCGATGCCGAGCTGGCAACTCGGATATCGCGGCTTGTTCCTGCGTTTGCAAAGCAGAATTCACTGCAGATTGATGGCGAATACGCCGCGATTGCGCCGGGAGTGGCCATGTTGCGCACGCCCGGTCACACGCCATTGGCCCGCATGATCTACGTTCACCTCGCCAATGGGCGCGAGTTTCTTTTCGCCGGCGATACGATGCCCATGCAGCGCAACCTGACATGGCTGAAGCCACGATCACGATATAGCTCCGAATGGGCCGGGAGCGAGGATCGCACGGCGGTCATTGGCTGGCTTAAAGGACTGGCAGCGCTTCATGCGCTCGAGCCCAATCTCGTCATTGTGCCAGCCCACGATCTTGGCTGGATTAAAACAGCTGGCCGTGCAGCAGGGATCGAGACCGGGCGGTTTGTTCCTATCCCCGCGCCTTAACACCGTGAACTACCACAGGTAACCTGCTGCTGCTCTCGCTCACAAAAACGTTCTCGTTCACAAGAGCATGGCTTTCCCGCTGCGGCTGGCCGCAACGGGCCGAAGTTACCGCAGGGAAACCACATTGTTTGATACCCGCTGGTCGCGGCGATCGCCGCGATACTGGCTCGACATCGGCTCATCGGCAACTTCGAACACTTCGTTTGCACCAAAGCCGTTAAACGCGGTTTTCATCGCCGCACCATAAGCGCCGAGCATCCCGATTTCGATGAAATCTCCCGCTTTGATATCAGCCGGCAGCTCAAACGGACCATCCATGTGATCCATATCGTCGCAAGTCGGGCCCCAGAAGCTGAACGGCTCCGTCGGCTGATCGCTGGCAAGCGGCC
>JBBRXQ010000217.1:0-4765 GCA_038238515.1 Sphingomonadales bacterium
ATCGCCGTGGGCGCAGCCTTTCAGATGACGGGTGAGGGTGCGCTCGATCTCGCCGCAAACCGCGCCGAGAATGTCAAACTCAATGCCGTGCTGACCGATCCGCGCCGTCTGCTAGCGTCTGCCCAGCTCAGCGGTGTTTCTCTCATCGGCACGCTGGATGGCCGATTTGCTGATCTTTCAATGCCGCACGTCTTGCGGATCGAGCGCCTGAACAGCGGCGATATTGCGGCGCAAGGGATCAGCACTCGGGGAACCGCACGCTGGGATGGTAAGCGCTTGACGCTTCCGCTCGCCGCCGTCGTGCAGCGGCTGCGCACTGGTAATCCTCAGCTCGATCCGCGACTTGATGGGGCCAAGCTTACCGGCACGGTCCTGCTCGATGGTGACAAGATCAGCTCAGACGCGCTGGTCTTGGCTGCACGCGGGCTTAACGCGCGGCTGGTGTTGCGCGGCGATTTGGGGCGGGGCGGCGTCGCGCTTGCCGGGCCGGTATCGGCACAGCGGATTGCCGTGAACGGTGTCGGCCTGATCGACACCCGCGCAAAAATCTTGTTCTCCGCCAGCAAGGCGCTGCCTTGGCTCCTTCAGGCCAATTTTGCAGGCAGCGTCTCCCGCATCGACAATTCCACATTTGCCTCCCTAAGCGGCGGCAATGTTCGCTTTGCAGGCGGCTTGCGGCTCACAGAATCTGGCCCGCTGCTGGTTCAGGCGGCCACGCTTAATTCGGCAAAGCTTGCGCTGGCGCTCAGCAGCCGGATCGGCATTGATGGCCAAGGCGTGCTCTCGGGCAAGGGGCGGCACATCGACGCCGGGCCGTTTACGGTCGAAGCTGCGTTCAGCAAAACGGGGCCAAGCGCCGAGTTGGTCTTTGATAATCCGCTTCCGGCGGCAAGTCTGCGTGATGTCCACATCGCGCTAAGCCCCGAGGGCGATGGCTATGCTATCCAAACCCGCGGCGAATCCCGGCTCGGCGCGTTTACCGGAATGTTGGGGTTAACTGCCGCGCCGGGCGGGCCGACGCGGCTCGATATCCGCCAGTTCAACGTTTACGAAACAAGCATAACTGGCGGCGTAGAGCTGGCGAAAGCGGGCGCAACCGGAGCGCTAACCATCGCCGGGGGCGGTATTCAAGGCGATGTGAACTTTGCGCCGCGCGAAAATGGGCAGGGCGTCACTGCGCTGATCAATGCGCGGCAGGCCAAGTTCGGCGGTAGCAATCCCATCAAGGTCGGCATCGCTAAGCTGGAGCTTGATGGCCTGTTCGCCAGTGGCAACGCAACGCTGCAGGGCTCGCTTAAGGCTGAGGGCATCAGCAGCGGCAAACTGTTCATTGGGCGGTTCGCCAGTGACGCTGTGCTGGTCAATGGTTCGGGCAGCGTCACCGCCTCTCTTGTGGGGCGGCGCGGCACCAATTTTGCGCTTCAGGGCACCGCTGCCTTTGCGCCGGACAAGGTGATTGCCTATGTCGCGGGCAATTATGGCGGGCGCAGCATTGCGATGCCGCGCCGCGCAGTGCTGGATCTTGAAGCGGGCGGCTGGAGGCTTCAGCCTACCCAGCTTGATTTTGGCCGGGGGGTGATCATCGCCTCGGGGATCGTATTCGGCGGGCCCACGGCGCTGAATTTGCAGGTTTCCCAGATGCCGCTTTCGGTGCTCGATATTGTTTATCCCGAACTTGGCCTCGGCGGCCTCGTTTCGGGCCTGATCGATTACCGCAATGATCACACCGGCGTTCCCGCCGCAAAGGCCTCCCTGCAGATCAAGGGGCTCACCCGCGCGGGGCTGCTGCTGTCCTCGCGGCCGCTCGATCTTTCCGTCGTTGGCGCGCTCGATGCAACGGCGCTGCAATTGCGGGCGGCGGTCAAGGATGGCGGTGTGGTGAGCGGGCGGCTTCAGGCGCTGGTTTCAGCATTGCCGCGCGGAGAGCTCATTCTCGATCGGTTGCGCGCCGGGCGGCTGCGCGCGCAGATGCGCTATGGCGGACCAGCCGATGCGCTGTGGCGCTTGCTGGCGGTCAGCGTGCTTGATTTAACCGGGCCGCTCGGGCTTGCGGTTGACGTTGTCGGAACGATCGACAATCCTGTGCTCACCGGCGCGGTGGCCTCAAAAAATCTGCGCGTGCAGTCTTCGCTCACGGGAACCGACGTTCGCGGGATTGAGGTTGGCGGCAGTTTCCGCGATTCGCGTCTGTCGCTGGCTAGCTTTGCCGGAACCACGCCAAACGGCGGCAAAGTCTCGGGTAGCGGCACCATTGATCTGTCAAACTTGGCCACCAAAGGGGCGGCGCTAGATCTGCGCATTGCGGCTGCGAACGCGGAATTGGTCAACCGCGTCGATATGGGCGCAACGGTCACCGGGCCGTTGCGCATGATCAGCGATGGTTCCACCGGAACGATCGCAGGGCGGGTCAACATTAAAAAGGCGCGCTGGTCGCTGGGCCGGGCGGCGTCTGCGCTCGAACTGCCGTCCTTCGCAACCACCGAAATCAATTCCCGTGCCGACACTGCCCCGGCCCGCATCCGCGCTTTGCCGTGGAAATATATGATCGATGCGGCGGGCGAAAACCTTATCGAAGTCCGCGGGCTTGGGTTGGTTAGCGAATGGGGCGCGGATTTGCGCGTGCGCGGCGATGTCAGCAGTCCGCAGATTTTCGGGGCCGCCGAACTGGTGCGCGGCGGGTATGAATTCGCGGGTAAGCGGTTTGATCTCACGCGCGGGCGCATCCGGTTTCTTGGTGAAGTCCCCGTCGATCCGCTTCTCGACATCTTGGCACAGGGCGATGCTAATGGCGTAAACGCTAAAATCGCGATCAGCGGTTCGGGCAGCAAACCGTCGATCACGTTCTCGTCAATTCCGGCTTTGCCAGAGGAAGAATTGCTAAGCCGCCTGCTGTTTGGCAGCTCAATCACTCAGGTTTCTGCGCCAGAGGCGGTGCAACTTGCCGCAGCGCTGGCAAGTTTGCGCGGTGGCGGCGGGCTCGATCCGATTAACCGTCTGCGCGGCGCCATCGGGCTCGACCGGCTGCGCATTGTCAGCGCCGATCCTGCGCTTGGTCGCGGCACCGCCGTGGCCGTGGGCAAATACTTTGGGCGGCGGATTTTCGTTGAACTGATCACCGATGGGCGCGGCTATAATGCCAGCTCGATAGAGTTTCGCATCACGCGGTGGCTGGCGCTGCTCGGCTCGATTTCAACCATCGGCGGTAATGGTATCAATCTTAAGGCAAGCAAGGACTATTGACCGTGCCCGCCTCTTTTGAATAACGGCAACGGAGCAGGCTCTTTTCAGTCTGACTGCCACGGATCGGAACCATCGCGTGAGCGAGAGCAAACTCTTCTGTGATCTGACACAAAGCTACGCTCCATCGGGTGGAGGCGGTATAGGAACATATCTGCGCGAAAAGCGGGCCTATGTGTTGGAGCATACCCAGCACCGGCTGTTGCAGATCGTGCCTGGGCCCGAAGATCGGATCATCGAGGACGGCCGCCACATCTGGGTCGAAATTGGTGCGCAGCCAGTGCGCGGCAGCCCCAACTATCGTTTCATTTTGCGCACGCGGGCGGTGCGCGAAGTGTTAGAGCGCTATCACCCGGATATGATCGAATCGCAGTGTCCGTGGGTCTTGCCATGGACTGCGATTAATTATCGCCGTGCATTTCCAGAAACAACGCTGGTCGCGGGATATCACACCGATTTTCCAAATACGCATATCTACCGCGTTGGCTCAGACTTGTTTGGCGATTATTTGGCGCGCGGGCTGCGCCGCTTAAGCACTGGATACGCAGAGATCACCTATAGTGAGTTCGACCGGATCTATACGCTTGGCGAGGACATGCGTGATTTGCTGGAAAGCTATGGGATTGATCATGTCGATGTTCTGGCGCTTGGCGTCGACGCGCAAACATTTCGGCCAGATCGCCGCGATCCGGCGCTGCGCCAGCAATTTGGACTGATGCAGAATGGCCCGTTGCTGGCCTATGCCGGACGTCTTGACAATGAAAAGCGGGCAGATCGGCTACTTGCTATGTTTCGCGAACTGCCGCGCGATCTGGGCGCAGATTTGATCTTGGTGGGGGACGGAAAGCTGCGAGCCAGCTTGGAAGAACAAGCCCAAGCAGAAAACCTGCCCGTTGCATTTGCAGGCTATGTTTCTGATCGCACGGAATTGGCGCGCATACTGGCTTCGAGCGATATTTATGTATCGGCAATGGCCGACGAAACCTTTGGTCTTTCTGTACTCGAAGCGCAGGCTTGCGGCCTCCCGGTGGTCGGTTTTGCGGCTGGCGCTATGGTTCAGCGCGTACCAGAGGCGCTGGGTATGCTGGTTGAGCTTGACGATGTCGCGGCAATGGCCAGCGCGGTCGAGCAGGTGTGGCGCGCTGATCATGACGCAATCGGTGCGCGTGCCCGCGCGCATGTCCTCGAATGGTTTGGCTGGAATGCAACGTTCGAGCGGCTTTTCGGCCAAATTTATGCCAAAGCATTTGTGGCCTCCGAAGCGCGGCGACAGGCGGCGGGATGGTTTGGCCGCCGCTCTGGGGTTCGTGGGCCAAGCAGCCCGCGCGGTTTGGGCACCGGCTGGAAATAGCATGCGATAGGGGCTGAATGCCCGCTATTCTGTCCTAATCAACTATTTAGCAACAAATTGAGCGTTTTAACTGACGTTATCCTTAGCCACTGCTAACCATTTGTTTGCTAGATTTCGTCTAATACGCTTGCATGACAACCCTTGGCCTTCAGCGCAAAAGCAGTGCGTCTCACGAGG
>JBBRXQ010000218.1:0-4758 GCA_038238515.1 Sphingomonadales bacterium
ACCGTGGTGGATGGAGGCAAAGTCACGCCAAACGAAGCGCCAGGTTCGCCTGCTACCGTGAATGTGCCAGCGCGCGCGGCCAGCGCGCCTTGGCTGATCGCGTTTGATCCAGTTACCCCGCCAGTGGTCGACACCACACTAGCGGTGCTTACGGTTATAGTGCCCGCGGTCGATGGACGCGCGATCACGCCAAACCTAAGGCTGGCAGTGGGGACGATCGAAATCGGTCGGATGATGGTCGCATTGGCCGTGCCCGATACTGTCCGGGTGTTTCCGGGTGCCGCCTGCGCCAAAGCGGGCGCAAGCAACAGCACGATTGTGGCGACAACGCGAAGGTACAAATGGCTCAAGGGATTACCCTGCATTTGGGTATGCCCCCGGCTTCTGCCGGGTTTGGCGGAAATCGGGGGCATGATCGGATCAGTTGTAGGTTACTGTGGCGGTGTAGCTGCCGGTGTACGAACCGGTTGGAGCGGTCCCCGAAACAGTCAGCGTGCCGCCAACCGTGAAGCTGGCCGCGCCAGCTGTGCTCAGCAACAAGGTGGACGCCGAAGGCGCGGTCGTAAACGCCATATTGGTCGCGCCCGAGGTTACGTTGCCGCCGGTTGTGGTGATCGAAAATGAACGGCTGGCATCACCCGCGACTGTAAACGAGTCAGCTGAGTTGACCGAACCGGGGACCAGCGTGACTTCGCCCGTGACCGAGCCAACACCTGCTGAAGAAACGATGACAGTGCCGCCCAGGCCAGTGGTGAAGCGGCCAAAGCCAAGCGCGGCGGTGGTTGGGTGGGTAATCGTGATAGGCGAAACGATCACCGCCGTCGCAGTGCCCGTTGCGGTTGCGGTGTTGCCCGGAGCAGCCAAAGCTGGTGTGGCCGAAACCAGTGCAATGGCCGAGGCCAGAATGATTTTGTTCATGCGTATGCTCCCTAGAAAGCCCGCTTGCTGGCTGCTTTGGCCAGGAAGCTAGTCAATGTCCGTGCAACAAAATTTCAACCTCGGGGGAGGCTCTTGTTACGCAGTTCTACTAGGGTATTAATGGTTAATGATCCGTTTCCACGGGAAACTACGCAGGGCGTTTTCTCGGGATCAGAGCACCAGACAGGCGCAAATGTTTAAAAGACGGGGTTTGCGGTTAACCATAAGTAACGATGATCGGAAGCACCGCCCGATATCGCGCAGGAGGGGTTCCGGCGGGCACGATCAGCGCGCCGCCAACGTCAAACACATCGCGGCCATTGCCATCGAGCGTGCCCGAAAAGCCGCTGCCGGGGCGGCTTTGGGTGCGCACAGCGATCGAACCGATTGCCAAATCGGGCGCTACGCCAAACGAAGCGCCCAGCAACGTGCCCGAGGCCATAATCACCGCAGGCACTTGAACCGTATAATCGCGTCCGGCTTCGCCGCGCACTGCAAAGCGTGACGCATGCGCCGATGCGCAGCCGCCGCCGCTCATGCAAGCCGCGCTCGCGCCGCCGCCAAAGCGGATGCCGCTTGCTGGATCGATCGTGACGCTGCCCGCTGTGCCGGGCGTTAAAGTAACAGTCCCAAAATCGAGATCGCTAATGCGGGTGATCACCAGTGGCTCGATCACCGTGGCTTCGGCCTGCCCTTGAGCGCTCGTGGCCCATGCTGGCGCAGAGCCAATAGTGCATGCGAAAAGCGCCAAAATGCTGGCCGCGCGGATCATGCTGGCACTTCGGCGATCAGCATAACTGTGAGCGGAAGCGCGAGCGCAAGCGCGGCGCCGCCGCTGGTGCGGGTGATATCGAGCTTGCCACCGACGCGGAATGTTTGCGTGCAAATCTGGCGCTGGCAGCCTTTGATCGTGTAAAACGCGGCTTGACCCGGCAGCAATGTGCCAACACCGGGCAGGTCGGTGCTGAAGCTGGAAAGCACCCCGGTCACCCCGCCAACGCGCAGGGTCACGCCGCTGATGAGCAATTGCACCTGAAGCGCGTAGGCCGTGTTGGCGTTGTTTCCCCGATCATAGGTGATGGTGAATTGCGCGGGCCCGGCTGAGCTAGCGCCAATCGGGACAATCGATGTGCCGCTGATCGCGCCGCTGGAGCTGACCGTTCGGGATCCCGCGGTGTCTGTATAGAACACCCCAAAGCGCAGATCCTGATCCGAGCGCACGCTGATCGAAGGGGCCGCAGCCTGCACGGCGGGCGCGCTCAATGCCAAAGCGGCGAGACCGATCAAAGCATATGCTGCCCCGGCCAACCTTGTCGCGAGGAGCGCGGCCGAGAGCCTGATCAACACAGAACAACGCATGGCCCATGCTAGGACCAGAACGGCAGCGAGGGCAACCCCGCGCTGACCGCGCTTGTCCCGAAGTGGAACTTTCAGACGGGCAGGGCGGGTGCGCCCGTGGTTTACAAATTAGCGACCCAAGCCAAGGAAGCCGAGCGACTGGCTGTCGAATTTCAGGCGCAGCGTGGTAAATACGCCTTTGTTGGTGGTGCGCGCGGCGCCAAAATCGCGGTCGCGGAAACCGGTTATGTTATAGCCGACTGTGAGCAGCACATTCTTCGAAGGGACCAGGCCAATTTGCGGACCCATCGCAAACGAGGTGGTGCCATCCGAAAGACTGCGGCGCACAGTGGCGGTGCCGCCAACTTCGATCCGATCGCCGATGCCGATGCGCGCATCAAGGCCGGCCAGCACGGTTGTGCCCTCGATGCTATACCCCTCGATCCGATCAAGATTGTGGCGCGCGGCGAGGAACACGCTGACTTCGCTGCGCTGGACCATTGCACCCTCGACGCGGCCTGTTGGCGCCCAATCGGCCGAGATGCTGCCCACAACGCGGCGCGAGCGGGCATTGCCATCCACTGTCAGCGGGCTGCCGCTGATCGGGCCAAGATCGCCCAAAATGGGTTCGCGGGCTGGTAAAGTACCGGCGCGAATCACGTCGCTGCGGAATTCAACTTTGGCGAGGAAGGCGAATGGTGATGTAGCTGGGCGGTGCGCGATCGAGATCGCCGCACTGGCGGCCTCGCTCTGCGCGCCTGCAGTGTCGCGCGCGGTGGTCCAGCTCGCCGCGCCGCCAACAACGCTGCCTTCGCCCAATTGGCGGATCACGCCAAATGTAATGCCCTTGCGCTGGTTCAGCTCGCCATTGCGCAGTTCGGCGCGCGTGGTCGCGCTCCACCGGCCTGAGCGCCATGTCCCGCCCAGCGTATAAGCGGTGAAGTCCTCCGCGATCGATGCGGTGGAGGATGCACCGACGGTGCCGATGGCGACATTGGCCAGCGCGCTGCGGCCGCCGATCACCCGGTTGCCATCGACGGTTGCGTCGATCGTCAGATGTTTGCCGATAGGCAGCGACTGGGCGAGGCCATAGCTGGCAAACGAGCGCCTGCCCTGCTCGCTGATCGCTTGCTGGCCAGCACCGAGCGCGATTTTCGCGCCTGTCCACGGTGCGATGTCGAGCCCGGCGCGGATCGTGCGCGAATCGCCGCGTGCGCCCTTAGCAATCTCGTAGTCTGCTATCAGCCGGATATCCGGGGTGATCGAAAATCGCCCGCCAAAGCGGAAACGCGGCGGCTGGTAAGACGAAGCGTCTGACTTGCCAATCGCGAGGCTGCCCGTGGCGTTCAGCTCAAGCCGGTTGTCGAACAGGCGCTTGGTCACGCCCGCTTCGGCCAGAGTGGTGCCGCCGCCAGTGCCATCGGCGCGGTGTTCGTCATAGCGCGCCAGGCCCAGCCGCATTTCTGTTTTGGGAGTGTTCCAGATGCTGGTGAGCTGAACTGCCTTGCGGTTTGAAGGATCGCTGAGTGAGCTATCGAGCCACGCGCTTGCACCCAGCGAGAACGCTTCGCTGAGGCGGTAACGGCTGTCGATGCCCGCTTTGCGGCGGCCGAGTTCGCCGACACTAACTTGGCCCAGCCCGAAATTGGCATCGATCGAGCGCACATAGGCCAGCACATCCAGCTTGGCATCGTGGTGCTCGGCTTCGATCAAATAGGCAGTTTTTGCCGCAGCGCCGCCGTTGGCGCGGCTTACCGAAACTTCGGCGCGCAATTCGGTCTTGGTGCCAAGCAGCACTTTGCCGTCGATCGCAGCAAGGTTGGTGCGGGTTATGGCACCGCTACCGTTGGCTGAAGCATCAGAGATCAAGGTGCCGCCAATGCGCACGTTTTGATTGGCGCTGCGCCATTCGGCGCGCGCGCCTGCATTCCAAGCGCCGCCATTCAGCGTGTCGACTTCGTATTCGACAACGATTGTCTGCGGATTGAGATTGGCGTCGCGGCTCAAGATCGGCTGTTTGAACGTGATCGTGCCCGAGAGCAGATCGATATTATAATCGAGGAAGCGCGTCAGGATCTCGCTCTTGACCACGATTTCCGAACGGAAACGGTCGCGCGCTTCGATGGTTACGGTCTCGCTATTGGGCACCAAAGCGCGCGAAGACAGAGGATAAGGGCCGCTGAGGCCGCCGCCGGGGATCTGATCGCGGCGGCGCGTGGTGGCAACTTTGGCGGCGAAGCCCTCAGCGCGCACCGCGCCCAGCCTTACTTCGGCCTTTACGCCGGTCATCGTGCGCTGATAACGGCCCAACTGGCTGTGCGTGAAATCTGTCGCGAAATCGCCATAGAGCGCGCGGAACTTCGAACTTTCCACACGGACATAGAGTTTGTTGACGCTGGCGGCATCAAACCGGCGATCCGAACCATCGGCAAACACGGTGTAATAGGCGCGCGGATCGAGCCCGCCGAGCAAGCGCTGATCGGCGCGCTGCTTGGCGCTGTC
>JBBRXQ010000219.1:0-4751 GCA_038238515.1 Sphingomonadales bacterium
AGGATAAGCCCGGCAGCACTTGCTGGATCTGGGTGGGCGATTCGTAGTGAAAATCGCCGCGCAAAATCAGGCGGTCTCCGCGCGGCAATGCCCATTCATGGGCCGCGCCGATGGTGGCCGATACCTCAGGGATGCCAGCCGGGCGCGTGCCCGAAAGGTCGCCCACTGCGGAAAAAGCAAAGCTTTCATAGCGCGCATCCAAATAGGTCAGCGCGGCACTGAGCAGCCAGCCTCGGGCAGGCTTGATATTGCCTTCGAACTCGATCCCCCGCACCGTTTCGCGGCCTGCATTGGCCAGCACAAAGCCGCTGCCGGAATAAAGATTGGATTGCGATCCGGTAAGTGATTGCTGAAATACTGCGAGATTGGCATTGGCCGCGCCCCAATCCGCCCGCATGCCAAGCTCATAGACCTTGGTATCTTCGGGCCGCGCAAAACGCGAGCCATAGCCCTGATTGGCCCCCGCCAGACCCGCCGCATCGAGCGCCGCCTGATCAAACCCAAATGGGCGGCTGCCGCGCGAAAGATTGATCGAGCTGGCCCTGAATCCCGTGGCATAGGAGGCATAGAGGTCGATCTGGCGGCTTAGCTCAAACGCCACATGCGCGGTCCAGTTGACCCGGCCATCGCTGGTCTGGCCGGTTTCCACCGCATTGGGCAAGGCTAGAAAAGGCGGCAGGAATTGCAGCCCGCGCAAATCTAGCAGCGGATTGCCAACGGTTTGCGGATTGCCGTCTGCTGCGGCCTGCGCCGGAGTGAGCACGGCGTTGACTTCGCCGAAGTCCAGTGCCTCTGTGGCGATCGTGCCATAGGTTTCGGGCTGCGATGCCGCGAAATTGCTCACCTGAATTGCGCTGGCCGGGCCAGGTAGCGACAGCGCGCGGCCAACCCCGCTGGAAATGTACTGCGCTGTCAGCACCCGCTGGCCGATGCGCTGAAGCGAAAGCCCGGCGAATACGTCGGTCGAGATCGCGCTGGCCGCAAAGCGTTTTTTGTCGCGGGTGTAATTCACCCCGCCGCTCAGCGTGACGCGCTCGCCAAGCCTAAAATTGGCCTGACCAAACACCGAAAATGCCTCGTTTTTCAGCCGGTAGCGCTCATCGAGCCCCTGCCCCGGCGCAAACAGCCGCCCGGTTAAGTCTTGTCCGGCGGCTGGGCCGATCAGCGTTTCAAGCCCCGCCACAGTGAACGCACCGCGCGAAGCGCTTTGCAGCAGCCCATCGGCATAGCTTGGGAATTGTGCGCCATATTGCACCTGGCCGGTCTGCAAGATCGTCTCGTTGAAATAGAACGCGCCAATCTGGAAATTGAGCGGGCCGGAAAACTGCGTGGCGAGCCGCAGTTCTTGCGTAAAAGTGCGCGCGCGCGAAGCCAGAGAATCGCGCCTCAGCAGATCGGCGCTGGAAAAATCGGCATTACGGTTAGCCGTGCTGTCCACCCCGCGCCATGCGGTGATCGCGGTCAGCCTGAGCATGTCCAGATCATAGTCAATCTGGCCGGAAATCCCGTAATTGCGCAGACCATTCCCCGGCGCAAGATCACCCACTGGCCCGCCCGCCGCGCGGATAGCGCCGCAGCAATTCTCGTCCAACGAGTTCACATCGGCGATTATCCGCAAGCTGAGCTGCGCATCCGGCTGCCACAAAGCCTGCCCGCGCAAGAACCAGCGATCACGATCCCCCAAGCGCAGATCTGAGCCTGCATCGCGAAGAAAGCCGTCGCGCCGATTGGCGCCGCCTGCAATGCTGAGCGCGAGCGTCTCGCTCACCGGGCCGCTGACCACGCCTTTGATCACCGCCGCATTATAGTTGCCAAAGCTGGCCTCGACATTGCCGCGCCAATCGAACGACGGGGTGTCGGTGGTGATCGCAATCACCCCGGCGGGCGTATTCTTGCCCACCAGCGCCGGTTGCGGACCGCGCCGCACGTCAATCTGGCGGACATCGGCAAAATCGCCGATCTCAGCGGCGGCCCGTGAGCGATAAACGCCATCGACAAACACGCCCACCGCTGGCTCAGAGCCAAGCGGGACTGCGCCAAGCGGGACTGAGCCTGCAAATCCTCCGCCAAACCCGCGAATCTTAAACTGGGGGCCAAAAATATTACCCTGCTGGCGCACTTGCAGCGATGGGACCAGGCCCGCCAGATCGGAAAGATCGCGAATTTGCGCTCGCTCGATCGTGGCAATGCCAATCACCGAAACCGTAAACGGCGCGGGCTGATTGCGCTTATCTGGGGTTTTTTGGTCGGCATCCGCCTCCTCAGGGCCAGAATGATCGGCATAAATGTCTGCCTGAGCCGCACAAGGAAGCGGCATCACCAGAGCGCAAAGAAGCGCAGCACAAAGGTGCGACCTCAATGTCATCGGGCGAGCATCATTGGCCGAGGAAACTCCTGTCGGTCATCTGACCGTTGCCGAGCGGCTCTATAAATTGCTCCGTGCGTCCCCGCTCGCCCGGCGCAGCCTTCCGTTTTGCAACTCTATCTTACGTAAGCCTAAGGAGCCGCACAATCTCGTTTTTATGCTGGTTGCGGGATTCACACACAATAGTGATGGGGGACACACCTTGCCGCAACGCACAATTACGGGTATGCGCCCGCAAAAGTTCGGCAAACCAACCAAGGACGCCGGGCCGGAATAAGACGCGTGCGTGCTTGTTCCGACTTGGATCCACGTTTCACGCGAAAGCTTCTTCATGTCCACTACCCAGCGCAATATCGCGATTATCGCGCACGTCGATCATGGCAAGACCACGCTCGTCGATCAGCTTTTCCGCCAATCGGGCACCTTCCGCGACAATCAACGCGTCGAAGAGCGCGCGATGGATTCCAACGATCTGGAAAAAGAACGCGGCATAACGATTTTGGCCAAGTGCACCTCGGTCGAATGGGAAGGCCACCGGATCAATATCGTTGATACGCCGGGCCACGCCGATTTCGGCGGCGAGGTGGAACGTATTCTTTCGATGGTCGACGGCGTGATCTTGCTGGTCGATAGCTCCGAAGGAGCGATGCCGCAAACCAAGTTCGTCACGGGCAAAGCGCTGGCACTCGGCCTGCGCCCCATCGTGGTGGTGAACAAGATCGACCGGCAGGATGAGCGCACGCAGGAAGTGCTCGACGAAGTATTCGATCTGTTTGTCGCGCTCGAAGCCAGCGACGAGCAGCTTGAATTCCCAGTGCTTTATGCCTCGGGCCGCAATGGCTATGCCAGCGATGATCCATTGGCGCGCGAAGGCACTCTAAACCCGTTGTTTCAAACCATCGTCGATCATGTGCCCGCGCCTTCGGCCGATCCCGATGGCCCGTTCAAATTCCTTGTCACGCTGCTCGACCGCGACAACTTCGTTGGCCGCATCCTGACGGGCCTCGTGTTCTCAGGCTCGGTCAAGACCAATCAGGCGATCCACGCGCTCGATAACGACGGCAAGATCGTTGAAACTGGCCGCGCTTCCAAGATCATGTCGTTTCGTGGGCTTGAGCGCATTCCAACCGATGAAGCGGTGGCCGGAGATATTATCTCGATTGCAGGGCTGACCGTGGCGACTGTTTCGAACACGATCTGCGATCCTTCGGTAACCGAGCCTCTCCATGCGCAGCCGATCGATCCGCCAACGCTCTCGATGCGTTTTGCGGTGAACGATTCGCCGATGGCGGGCCGCGAGGGCACCAAAGTGACCAGCCGCATGATCCGCGACCGCTTGGCGCGCGAAGCCGAATCAAATGTAGCGATCAAGGTGACCGAGAGCGCCGACAAGGACAGCTTTGAAGTGGCTGGGCGCGGCGAATTGCAGCTGGGCGTGCTCATCGAAACCATGCGCCGCGAAGGCTTTGAGCTGGGCATCAGCCGCCCGCGCGTGCTCTTTGGCGAAGACGATCATGGCAAGCGCACCGAGCCTTATGAAACCGTGTTGATCGACGTGGACGATGAATTTTCGGGCACCGTGGTGGAAAAAATGGCCACGCGCAAAGGCGAGATGACCGACATGCGCCCATCGGGCGGCGGCAAGACCCGCATCACCTTCAGCGCGCCCTCGCGCGGGCTGATCGGCTATCACGGCGAATTCCTGTCAGACACGCGCGGCACCGGGATCATGAACCGGTTGTTCGACAAATATGGCCCCTACAAAGGCAAGATCGAAGGCCGCAAAAATGGCGTGCTGATCTCTAACGGTGTGGGCGATGCCAATGCTTATGCGCTGGGTCCGCTCGAAGAACGCGGCATCCTGTTCGTTGGCGTCGGCGCGGCGCTGTATGAAGGCATGGTCATCGGCGAGAATGCCAAGCCCGACGATCTCGAAGTCAACCCAATGAAGTCAAAGCAGCTGACCAACTTCCGCTCAACCGGCAAGGATGACGCGATCCGCCTCACCCCGCCAAAGGTCATGACGCTGGAACAGGCCATCGCCTATATCGACGACGATGAAATGGTCGAAGTGACCCCCAAATCGATCCGCCTGCGCAAAGCGATCCTTGATCCAAACGAGCGCAAAAAGGCTGGACGCAAAAAAGAAATGGCTTGAGCCGAAGATATGAAGGGGCGGCCAGCAATGGCCGCCCTTTTTCGTTGGATCGGGGCGAGAGGGAGGCCAGCACAGGTGGCCTGCGTCATTCATTCACATAAACCGCTTTTAATCTGAATATCGGCTGCAAACTTCATGCTGCATCTGTTCAGCCAGCAAGCGCTAACACAAAATTAACGGCGGCGAATCGACGAAGACACAGGGGTGTTTTCTCCCCGTCCGGCAAAT
>JBBRXQ010000220.1:0-4744 GCA_038238515.1 Sphingomonadales bacterium
ACAGGGTGTGAGCTGGATTTTTGAGCACATGGCCAGCAACCAGCGGCACTTGCTGCTGTTTCAGAATGCCCTGCATAACGTTGGCGGCAATCCGCCCCCTCCCGAAGCCGATAGCGATTTCTCGACCCGAGAGTATTTTGCAGAACCGGTGTGGCGCGCCGAGCGGCTGAACGCGATCAACCAGCATTTCATCTCCGCCTTTCTCGACCTCCACCTAAAGGGCGAAGCGGCCAAGCAGGGCTATCTCGATGTAGCGCCGCCAATTGCAGGCGAGGGAATTTGGCCGCTAGCGCCGTTTCAGAATGTGGGCGGCAATCCTGCGTCTGCGAAGGAACCTGGCTTTTGGCGGGGGTTTCAACGGCGCTGGGCACTGGGTCTTGAAATGAAGATCGGTCAGCCGGCGAAGAAGTGATCTTGAGGCCCGAGGTTGGTTGCTAAGTGGACCTTAGGCCCACCGCATGTTGAGGAACGGGCGCAGCTTCGGCAATCAAGGCCAAGTCTTTTAGCGACGACCAAAAGGCTGCGGGGATCGGATAATCGACCAGCGCGCGCGTTTGGAATACACGGCTCGATGACGCGATTCCTGGAATGACGGCGGCCGCGAGCGGATGCGCCAGAACGAATTGCAGCGCAGCGGCGGCCAGCGGCACATCAAACTTTGCGCAAACCGCCTCAATTGCCTGCGTTCGCGAGATGATGGCTGGGGCGGCTGGCGCGTAGTCAAAATGCGGATCGCCAGCGCTGCCCGTGGCGAGAATTCCGGAATTGTAGACCCCGGCCATCACGACCCGGGCACCGTGGCTGGCTACCTTAGGTAACATTAGCGCCAACGCGCCTTGATCGAGCAATGTGTATCGCCCGGCCAGCAAGAACAGGTCGAACTGCGCTTCGTTCATCGCCTCAACACAGGCCTCCCACTCGTTAACGCCGAGCCCGATCGCGGTAATGTCGCCGCGCGAGCGCAGTTCATCGAGCGCGCGATAACCACCTTCAAACAATGCGCGCCAATGCCGCTCATGGTTTGCGCCATGCGTGCGGCGGCCGATATCGTGGACGAAAAGTATGTCGATCCTCGCCAATCCAAGCCGTTGCAAGCTTGCCTCATATGATCGCATCACGCCGTCATAGCTGTAGTCGTATTCCGACCGAAATGGCATCGGCGAGGAAAAACCATCGCGCAGACTCTCCGTGGCGGCCAACGCATCGGGAACGAGCAAGCGCCCGACCTTGCTGGAAACGATCACGTCAGGCACGCCGCGCACGGCGTCGCCTAGCCGCCGCTCGCTAAGCCCGAAGCCGTACAATGGCGCTGTATCGAAATAGCGAATTCCGCTCGCGAGTGCAGCTTGCACGGCATCCGCCGCATCTGCATCTGATATTCGCCGGCCCAGATTCCCGAGCGATCCCGCTCCAAAGCCGAGTTTTCCTAAGTCAAGCATAGCGAGGTCCGATGCAATTTCGTAAAATTAGAATGTTTGGATGCCAGCGCGCGCTGGCCGCTGGTCCAGCCTACCAATCTGCTCGGGGCTAACGCACTGTCCGCTTCTCAATTCGCTTTTCATTGATTGTCGAGAGGACGATGCGGTCGACAAAGATGCCCGGCGTGTGGATGCAATCGGGATCAAGGCTTCCCGCCGCAACGATCTCTTCCACTTCGACGACGGTGACCCTGCCAGCGGTTGCCATGTTGGGGTTAAAGTTGCGCGCCGTTTTGCGAAACATCAGGTTGCCCGCCGGGTCCGCGCGCCACGCTTTGATGATCGAAAGATCGGCCCGGAGCCAAGTCTCTCGAACATAGTCTTCGCCCTCAAATGTCTCGTGTGGCTTGCCTTCCGCGACCAGCGTGCCAACGCCCGTCTTGGTGTAAAACGCTGGGATCCCTGCGCCGCCCGCGCGAATTCGCTCGGCAAGCGTTCCTTGCGGGGTGAGTTCGAGTTCGATCGCGCCCGATAGATATTGCTCTTCGAACAGCTTGTTATCGCCAACATAGCTGCTGATCATCTGCTTGATCTGGCGGCTTTCGAGCAGCATCCATAGTCCAAACCCGTCTGCCCCGGCGTTATTTGAGATAACCTTCAAATCTTTGACGCCGGCCGCCCGGATTTCGGGAATGAGGCTTTCAGGATTACCGGTCAGGCCAAAGCCGCCCGACATGATGGTCATGCCATCAAATAGGATGCCTTTGAGGGCGGCACGCGGGCTGGGGTAGATCTTATTGGGCATCAGACACAACCCTCCTGCGGTGTATGTCGCGAGGGTTGTCGGCCATCAAGAACCTCTCAAACTCGGATGATCCGCGTTCGCCGGGGCAAGCGAACACAGCGTTGGGGACGTTATTTGGTTCTAAGGAAAATGCAAAGTTGCACATGAAAAAATCGCTCGTAACCTCTCAAAGATAGTTTCCTTACAAGCGAGGATCGGTGCCATCGAACAGCAGCTTTACAGGCCGCAGTTTTATGACCCATATCTCGTCATGTGTATGTGAAATGATCTTAAGCAACGTGTTTCACCGTTCGGCGATGTCCGTTCCGCCCGTTGTGGTGGGAGGCGAGGGCATTTATCTGATCGGCGCGGATGGGCGCCGGTATATCGATGCATGCGGCGGTGCGGCGGTCTCGTCGCTTGGCCACGGGCATCCCGCTGTTGTAGCGGCGATCGCCGAACAGGCGCGGACGATCGCGTATGCGCACACGGGCGCGTTTACAACGCAAGCAGCCGAAGAACTTGCCACGCTGATCGCGGCGCAATGCCCGGGAGCATTGGACCGGGTTTGGTTTACCAGCAGCGGATCAGAGGCTATCGAGGCCGCGATCAAGCTTGCGCGGCAATATCATCTGGAACGCGGCGACACCGCGCGGACCCGGTTGATCGCTCGCCGCCAAAGCTATCATGGCAACACGCTGGGAGCGCTGGCGGCTGGCGGAAATGCGGCGCGCCGCGCGGCTTATGAGCCGCTGTTGATCGACGTTTCGCTGATCGATCCGTGCTTTGCCTATCGCTATGCGCAAAGCGGCGAGACGCCAGAGGCTTATGGCCAGCGGGCTGCGGCTGAGCTTGAAGCCGAATTACAGCGGGTTGGCCCCGGCACGGTTATAGCCTTTCTCGCTGAAACGATCGTTGGGGCGACCGCCGGAGCAGTTACGCCCGAACCCGGCTATCTTGCCGCAATCCGGGCCATTTGCGACCGGCACGGCGTGCTGCTGATTCTGGATGAGGTGATGTGCGGCAGCGGCCGGACCGGCACGTTTCTCGCCTGCGAACAGGAAGCAGTGGTCCCTGATATTGTGACCATCGCAAAGGGCCTTTGTGCCGGATACCAGCCGATTGGCGCGGTTATTTGCACTGCGCAGATCCATGAGACCATCGCATCGGGTTCTGGCGGGTTTCTTCATGGCCAAACTTATTCTGGCCATCCTGTCGGCTGCGCCGCCGCGCTCGCTGTGCAGAAGGTTATTCAAGACGAGGGCTTGCTGGCGCGCGTGGTTGCTGGCGGTCGTTACCTCCGGGCGCGGCTTGAAGAGCGGCTGGGAAACCATCCCAACGTCGGCGACATTAGGGGGCGCGGCTATCTTCAAGCGATTGAACTGGTCGCAGACCGGGTAAGCCGAGCGCCATTCGAACCGCGGCTTGCGGTGAATAGCCGCGTCAAGGCTGAGGCCTTTGCGCGCGGGCTTTTGGTTTATCCCGGCGGTGGCACCATCGACGGCAGCCGCGGCGACCATGTTCTGCTTGCACCGCCATATACAACGAGCGATCTCGAACTCGATCTGATCGTGGAGAGGCTCGGTGAGACTTTAGAAGCGGTCTTCGCTTCGCTCGGAGTACCAAAATGACCCGTGATCCCCGTTACGATATCTTGTTCGAGCCGGTGAAAATCGGTCCGGTCACGGCCAAGAACCGCTTTTACCAAGTGCCGCATTGCAATGGCATGGGGTGGACCCAGCCGCAGGCGCTGGCGGCGCTGCGCGGGATTAAGGCTGAAGGCGGCTGGGCAGTGGTGGCGACCGAGGAGGTCGAGATTCACGAAACGTCTGATTGCGAACCGTTTCACGAGGGGCGGCTGTGGAACGACCAAGATGTGCCTGCGCTGGCGCTGATGGCTGAGGCTGTCCATAAACATGGCGCGCTCGCGGCGATTGAGATTATGCACCACGGCGCTTCTAGCGCGAATTGGGGAACGCGCGTCGCGCCGATCGCACCTTCGCACCGCCCGATCATCTATTATGCGCCGGTGCAAGCGCGCGCGATGGACAAGCAGGATATTCGCGACTTGCGCAAATGGCACCGCGACGCCGCGCTCCGCTCAAAGCGCGCGGGGTTTGATATTGTGTATGTTTACGCAACGCAGGATCTTTCGATTGCGCAGCATTTTCTCCAGCGGCGCAAGAATGACCGTATCGATGAATATGGCGGCAGCCTGGAAAACCGCGTGCGGCTGCTGCGCGAGCTGATCGAGGATACCAAGGAGGCGGTTGGCGATCGTTGTGCTGTCGCCGTCCGTTTCGCTGCCGACGAACTGATCGGCGAATACGGCTTACGCCATGACGGCGAATCGCGCGATGTGATCGAGATGCTCGCCGACTTGCCTGACCTGTGGGACGTTAACCTCTCGACCTGGAACAACGACAGCCAGACATCGCGCTTCGCCAAGGAGGGGTTCCAAGAGGAATACACTGCTTTTGTGAAGAAGGTGACTGGCAAACCAGTCGTTGGCGTGGGCCGATTTACATCGCCCGACACCATG
>JBBRXQ010000221.1:0-4744 GCA_038238515.1 Sphingomonadales bacterium
CCGCCGGGCCGCCGCTGCGTATTTTGGGATTAACCGCAAGACGGCCGACAAGATGCTGGTTTTTCCGGAGCCTCCACCGCACGGGCGATGCGGGGTTACATACAGCCGGAAGCTGGCGGGGTTCACCGAGATCATCGACCAGATATTGAGCGATGACCGCAATGTGCATGCCAAGCAGCGGCATACGGGGCTGCGGATCTTCGAGCGGTTGCGCGATGAGCATGGTTTCACCGGCGGCGTTACGATTGTTCGCGAGTATGTAGCGGGCGGCAAGTTGCGCAGCCGCGAGGTTTTCATTCCGCTGAGCCACAGGCCGGGCCATGCACAGGTGGACTTTGGTGAGGCGGACGGGATCATCGGAGGCAAGCTGATACGGTTCCATTATTTCTGCATGGATTTGCCGCACAGCGATGCCCCGTTCTTCAAGGCCTATCCAGCCGAAGTGGCCGAGGCCTTCTGTGAGGGCCATGTCGCGGCGTTTGCTTTCTTCGGCGGCATCCCGCGCTCGATCTTATACGATAACACCAAGCTGGCGGTGGCGCAGATCTTGGGCGACGGGAAGCGGGAGCGCAGCCGGATGTTCTCGACCCTGCAAAGCCATTACCTGTTCGAAGACAAGTTCGGTCGTCCCGGAAAGGGCAACGACAAGGGTAAGGTCGAGGGATTGGTCGGCTATGTGCGACGGCACTTCATGGTGCCGATGCCGGTGGCCGACAATATCGATGCAATAAACGCGCGCTTCCTCGAACAGTGCGTGGAACGCCGGCAGGCGGTGCTGCGCGGACATAGCGACAATATCGGGACGCGGATGCAGGCTGATCTGGCGGCGTTTATGCCGCTGCCAGCGGTGCCGTTCGATCCCTGCCATATTGTGACGGGGCGAGCGTCTTCGATGTCGCTGGTCCGTTATCGCACCAATGATTACTCGGTGCCAACGGCTTATGCCCACCAGGAGGTGGTGATCAAAGGCTATGTCGACCGGGTCGCGGTGATATGCCGGGGAGAGCAGATCGCGGTGCACCCGCGCAGCTATGAACGCGAAGACTTCATCGCCAACCCGCTGCACTATCTGGCGCTGCTGGAGCAAAAACCGCGCGCGCTTGATCAGGCCGCGCCGCTTGATGGCTGGGTGCTGGCCGAGCCGATGCACCGTATTCGCCGACTGATGGAGGCGCGTAACGGCAAGGAAGGCCGCCGCGAGTTTATCCAGGTGCTGCGGCTGTGCGAGCGGTTCGAGCAGTCCCAAGTGGAATGGGCGGTGGCGCGGGCATTGGAACTAGGGGCGATCAGCTTTGATGCGGTAAAGATGATTGCGCTGGCCCGACTTGAACGGCGGCCACCGCGTCTTGATCTGCAGTTTTATCCGCATCTGCCGCGCGCCGATGTCGGGCGCACCGATCCGCACAGCTACATGGGTCTACTGACCCCGGCAGACGCCACTACGGCAGGAGCACCGGCATGAGCGAGCCCCTGATGCCGCTGCCCGCCATGACACAGATCCCTACCAGCGTACCGCCCGCAGTGCTGCTGGCCAACCACCTCAAGGCGTTGAAGCTACCCACCTTCGTGCGCGAGTACGAGAAAGTGGCCTTCGAAGCCGCGCAGGACCGCGCTGATTATGCGCGCTATCTGTTGCGGCTATGCGAGCTCGAGCGGATCGACCGCGAACGCCGGATGGTGGAGCGGCGTATCCGCATCGCCAGGTTCCCCCACACGAAGAGCTTCGACACCTTCGATTTTGCTGCCCAGCCTTCGCTGAACAAGTCGTTGGTGCTGGAACTGGCGCGCGGTGAATGGATCGAACAGCGACGCAATGTCATTGCGCTGGGGCCGAGCGGCACGGGCAAAACGCACGCCGCCCTCGCGCTTGGCCTTGCGGCTTGCCAAAAGGGTCAAAGCGTGGCGTTCACCACGGCCGCCGCGCTGGTGCATGACCTGATGGAGGCCCGGGATGAGCGGCGATTACGCATGCTTCAAAAGCATCTGGCCTCGGTCAAGCTGCTGATCCTCGACGAGCTGGGCTATGTACCGTTCACTGCCGTCGGCGGGGAGCTGTTGTTCGAGGTGCTCAGTCAGCGATACGAACGGGGCAGCACGCTGATCACTAGTAACTTACCGTTCGACGAATGGACATCGGTGTTCGGCTCTGAACGCTTGACTGGGGCTTTGCTCGACCGGTTGACCCACCACGTCCACATCCTCGAGATGAATGGTGACAGCTTCCGCCTTGCCAGCAGCCGTAAGCGCCAAAAGGACAAGGAGGGTAGCAAGATGATCTGATCCAAAACGGCAATCGGCGTCGGGAAATCGGCTTTCGCTACGCTACAGCCGCTTCCCCGACGCCGATCAAACCCAGCCTCAACCAGAGGCTTTTTGTTTAAACTGAATGGCCCCTTTTTAAACCGGTGGCTGGTCCTTTTTTATACCGGCGTTGACACAATCGCGCAGGCGTGCCTCTATTGCGCGACCGCGCCCAAATCCAACGCCGCCTACAAGGCACAAAAGGCGGCGTGGAAATCGGCGCGCGAGACAGGATCGCTGATGCCGCCGGAGAATATCCTCAACGCGCCGACCAAGCTGATGAAGGACATCGGCTATGGTCGCGGCTATGCCTATGATCACGATGCCGCAGAAGGATTCTCAGGCGCCAATTACTGGCCGGCGGAAATGGCAGCGGAGACGTTCTACCGCCCCACCGATCGCGGCTTCGAAAAACGTATTGCCGAACGGATCGCTCACTGGGAGGGGTTGAAGAATGATCACAAGGATTAGCGTTTGGCCGACGGCGCTGATCGCCCTCGCCAGCCCGGTGGCAGCGCAACAGGCGACCGCGCCAAGCCTGCACGATCAGGCGATCGCTGCAGGCTACAAGGCGGCGATGACTTGCAGCGGTGTGTTCATTGCCGAGCGCACCGAACCCCAGATCGCTGCCGACGAACTAAGCGGGATCTATCCCGAATATGCAGCGATCGTGCCGAAGCTGACTGCGACGATCGATCGCGTCCAGCACCGGGTGACGGTGGGCTACTCGGCCGGCTTGCCACCACGCGTTTCGACATGGTCGGCCGATACTGGCTGCACGACCTTGCCGATCGGCACCGATCCCGCCGGCGTCAAAGCCGATTCGCGCCCGCCGCGATCAGTCGCTGCAGCAAAGCCCTTCCCGCTCGGCGATGCGCTGCCGAAGATCGCCTACCCGCCGCTCGAACCCGTCGCGAAGGCGTTCGATGCAGCGACTTATGGCAAGGGCACCAAGACGATCGGCGTCGTCGTGTTAAGCGGCAACCGCCTGATTGCTGAGCAATATGCCGCCGGCTTCGGGCCCTTTGTAGCCAATCGGACGTGGTCGGTCGCCAAAAGCATCACTGGCACGCTTGTTGGCATCGCGGTGAAGAACGGCGCGCTGACCGTGGCAGCGCCCGCGCCGATCGCTGCCTGGGCCAACCCGCTCGATCCGCGCCGCTCGATCACGCTCGACAATCTGCTCCACATGACCAGCGGGCTTTACTCGGACACGCCCGGCAACCGCACCGACGCGGTGTATTTCGGCGGGACGGCGGTGGACGAGAATGTCGTACAATGGCCGCTCGATGCTCGGCCCGGCACGCGTTTTCGCTATGCCAACAACGACATCCTGCTGGCGATGTTGAGCATTCGCGCAGCGATCGGCGAAGAGCGTTACCGCTTCTATCCGCGCGAGGCATTGTTCGACCGGATCGGCATGGATCACACGATCGCCGAGACCGATTGGCACGGCAATTACATCTCGTCGAGCCAGGTCTGGACGACGGCGCGTGACCTTGCCCGCTTCGGCTTGCTCTATCTCAACAACGGCATCTGGAACGGCGAACGGCTGCTGCCCGAAGGCTGGACCCGCTATGTCGCGACACCTTCGGGCCCCCAGCCGCCGGGAGAATTCGGCTATGGCGCCACCTTCTGGCTGCTCGACAAATCGCCCGGCGTGCCTGGCGACGCCTATGGCGCGTTCGGCAATCGCGGCCAATATGTCATCATCGTGCCCAGCCGCCAGATCGTCGTCGTCAGGCGCGGTGAAGACCCGGGCAGCGCGCGGTTCGACATTGCGAAATTCACCGCCGATGTGCTGGCTGCAGTGAAATGAAGGATTGGACGGAAGTGGCAACCTTCGCGCTGTCGCTGCCGGGCACTGAATTGTCGACGAGCTATGGCGCCCCGGCGGTAAAAGTCGTCGCCAATGGCCGTGCCTTCCTGTTCACGGGACGCGAGAAGGACACCTCCTTCGGCGTCGCGCTCGATCTTGATAGCATCGAGATGCTGATTGCCACCGATGCAGACACATTCTGGCAGACACCGCATTATCAGGGGTGGCAGGCGGTGCTCGTTCGCTTCGACAGCGCCGATCCCGAGCGGGTGCGCGCGGTGATCGAGCAATCGCGCGATTGGAGCGCGGCGCGGCCCGCTGTGAAACCGCGCAAGAAAGGGTGAACCACTTCACCCGCTATGTTGCGATCGACTGGTCGGGCGCGAAGGGCTCCCGACATCAAGGCATCGCCATTGCCGAATGCCATGCCGGCAACGCAGCGCCAGTGCTCGTGATGCCGCCGGGACGCGCCTGGTCGCGGGCGGGCATCCTGGATTGGCTCGTCGAGCGCGCTGACGAGCCGATGCTGGTCGGCTTCGATTTCAGCTTTGCACCGCCCTTTATTGCGCGCGGCGCCTATCTGCCCGGCGAGGACACACCCGATGACGCGCGAGGCTTCTGGGC
>JBBRXQ010000222.1:0-4741 GCA_038238515.1 Sphingomonadales bacterium
AGATTACATGCCCGAACCAGGGCCATACGTGATCTCAACGCGGCGATTCTGGAGTTCGCGCACGCCATCGGCGGTCGGAACGCGCGGATTGCCTTCACCAAACGCTTGGTTCGAAATCGCGCTTGATGGAATGCCATGATCAGTCAGGTATGATGTGACTGCAACGTTTCGGCGCTCGGAGAGGCCTTGGTTGTACTTCACTGTACCCGAACGATCGGCGTAGCCTGCAAGCATGATCGGAACGCTCGAGCAATTGCCATAGGCGGTAACTGCGTTGTCAAGGATCGTGGATGCTTCTGGAGTGATCAACGACTTATCCCAGTCGAAGAACACGATGTAGGGCCCCTTGTTGCACACTACTTCTGGAGGAGGCGGCGGCGGCGGCGGGGGTGGCGGAGGAGGTGGTGGCGGTGGCGGTGGTGGCGCGATCATCGGTTCTGCACCGCCAAAGTTGTACGCCAATGTTCCCAGCAACGAATGCGAGCGCCAACGAGTATTGACTGTTTGGCCAAGTATTGAGCCGCTACCGATCAAGTTAATATTTGCGGCATTGAAGTAGCGGTACTTAAGGCCAACATCCCAATGTTTATTAATCGGGGTGCGCACACCGGCCAACGCTTGCCATGCGAATTTCGTATCGGAATCGTTCACGTTTCCGCCGAGGCTTGTCAACACAGCTTTAACATTGGCCACGCCAACACCGCCGCCAACGAAACCCTGCAAACCATCATCGGGGCCGAAGTCAAGCAGACCGTTTACCATGTAGCTTAGCGCGCTAACCCGGCCAACTACACCGTTGCCTCTAGTGAGCACAGGACCATTCGTAAGGGCAAGTTTGTCTGCGCCAGCGCGGCGATAACCGACTTCGGTTTCCAAGCGAAACATGCCAAAGTCATAGCCGACGATACCGCCGAAGTCGTAACCGACCCGTGTATCCAGCCTCAACGCATTGGTCACGGCTCCGACTGCAAGCGTGGTGTCCTCAAGGATCATCGCACCAGCATCGGCTTCTACGTACCAAGCACCATTTCGGGCAAGCGCTGGTGTTGCCAGCGCTGTTGTCGCTAAGGCAAAGCCTAGGATCAAGTTCCGCATTGTTTATTCCCCTTTTACGTCATCGCAGGAAGTTCGACGCGTGCTTTAACGGTTCTGATGTTTTGTTGCAAGCGCGCATGCTTTCTGAGTGTTGCCAAAAAAGCACTTTTATTTGAATTTTGAACGATTGGCGCGATAAGTACTGCGCTATGCCGCGCTCTCGCAAGCAGCATGAGGCAAGTGTTACAAATGCTTAAGGAGCTGTAAAAACCCCTGCTTCGCGCAAGGCATCGCTAATCGCAATGATGGCAGAACGTGCCTGAGCATCAATGATAGTGCCGCCTGTTGGCGCGCTTGGCGTTGCCGTAGCTCGCCAAGCCGCACCTCGAAAAATCCGATCACCAGCTTTTGCACGATCATAAACCCGCATCCCTTCTTTTGGGGTAATGAAGCGCCAGCCGCCTTCGCTCCACGCAGCGACCTGGTCTGCCTTAGCTGCAAAAATGCCGCTGGCTCCGGTGGTTACGATCCAGCATTGGCCCGGCGTTGGCGCGCTTGGCACGGTTGCGGTCGTGCCTTCAATCACGGGGTGCAGCAGGAAATCGGCAAGCAGGATGGCCTCGTTAAAGGTCATTTCCTTTTGGCTTTGTCCGGCAAACAGCAAAGGGAACGCAAATCGCGGCGCCGTCGAGGAAAAAGTAATTGGCTCAGGCATGATCTGCTCCTGTGAGAGGTATTGGTTGAGGCGTGGCGTGGTTTACGCTGGGACAATGATAGTGAGCGGCCGAGAGGTGCCTGCGCGGCCGATCTGCCGCACATTAAATTGTTGTGGAACGCCAACCGGGAGTGCGGCAACTTGAGTGGGCGTCAGGGTCATACTTGCGATTACGGTTTGCCAGCGCATCGCTGGCAAGGCCGAATCGCCAAAACCCACCTCCCAAAGTTCAGTTTCTTCGTTGAGCGGTGTCTCAACTCCGTCGGGCCAGAGCCATGCCCCGCGCGCTCGGCGGATCCACGTGATTGACATGGAGCCATTAGCAAGTCGCGATGCTAGGCCCCTCACCGGCGAGAGCGGCTGCAGTGTTGACCCCCGGTCGCTTATCGGGACGCTAATCGCAGCTGCATCGCCAAGTCCAGCAGCCACGATCCGCGCGCTTTCTGCCTCGCCTACGATCTGATTATCGAGCCGGATGAGTGCATCGTCGATCATGGTGAAAGCTTCGTCGGCAGTATGGGCGGATATCGCCCATTCGGTGCCGCCGCGCCCACGCAGCATTCCGCTTAATCGCCAGTTACCTTCGCCAAGCGGGCTCGCACGCGCAAATTGAACGATTTCTGATCCCACCTTCGCCCGATTTGCGCCCAGCAAAAGCTGAGCCATCGATGCGTCTTGCAAGGCCAAGTCGGGGCCTGTCAGCTCGATATCTAGGGTTGAAGCGTTGTCCACAAGCATCGGCGATGCAGGTGCGAGCGCGCCCAACGTCCGTCCCAGCAGTGCCCGTTTGCGTCCAGTTCCGCCAAGCGCCACCAGAGTTCCGCCATCGCCAGCCGCGTCGACAAACAGCGATGCCCCTGTCCAGCCTGCGCTGGCGCCCGATGCAGCGGCATAAATGATCGCGCTATTGCCGCTTCCCGTGCCGTCCCACGTTAGTTCAAAGGCGGCAAGCACGGTCGGGGTAACTGAGAGATCAGCGGCTTGGTTAAACCGTCCGGCGTCGGCAGACGCCGCTGCGACTGCTGCGGTTCGTGTGTTGGTATATGCCAAGTCAAGTAACAGGCCGTCTTTTTGCCACTCCCACTGCGTGATCCGCCAAAGACCAGAGGCAATTGGCAATCGGACCGTTGCGCCGGGGCCAATCGCCGGGTCGATTTCTGTCAACCGATAACTGATCGTGTCGCTTGGCCGCGCAGCGCGCCGTCCAGCCCTGCCCGCAATGGTTCTGGCAACTTCGGCGGTCAGTGCTGCGGGCATTTCAATTACTTGCAGCTCGCCTTGCTCGCTGCGACCAATCCCGCGTTGAAGTCCCGGCTGATAATCGCGCGCGACGTCATAATAGCGCAAGGCGGATTGCTGAACGCGCGGCAGCGGTTCGCGTTTGCGTGACCAACCGACAATTTTGGCTTTTTCTGCGTTTGTGTCTTCGCTGCTGGCTGGGTGTGGTAGTATCGGAAACGTGCCGCCTGAAGCCGCCTCTGCTGCTTTTACTATGAGCCGATCGCCGATAGAGAAACACGCGATGGGAACCGCCTCAGAAATTGCGAGAAGCGTATCGGCAACACCGCCTTGATCGATGCTGAAACCAGAAAAAGCCTGATTGAGATCGCTCACCTCGGCCTCGGGCAGGATGGCTCGCGCAATTGCGCCAACCGTTGTTTCGCCGGGGTCTGCTAACACTTCAAAAGTTAACGAGGGAAGCCGGTTGCCATAATCGGCAAGCGCCAGATCCTCGAACACGACATAGGCGCAGCCGCGATGCGCGGGGCAGCGCGTCGCGCCCTCCGCTTGCACTATTAGTGTGTCCTGCGGCTGATCACCATGCCCGGTATAAACGCGCATCGAGCCGGCAACTTTCAGATCGCCTCCGGTGCCCCGCAACAAATTGCCATCAGCCCAAATCCGGCCGATCCCTGAGATTGGACGGCTCGCTAGCGCCACCGCGAATGAAGCGCTGTACGTGTATCTGGTCACAGACGGGCGTCCTTTGCCGCCAGACTTTTCCTTGGTTTCGACAAGTTCGGTCGACCAGATGACGCTCCCGGCGGTGCGCATCCTCCCAAAATGAAGCGGGATGGCGGTGCCATAGCTTGATGTTTGAACCGTCAGCTCTTTAAGTCGCGGACCTTCAACCTTTTTGCCTCCAAATACTGCGCCATCGATTTGAGAGCCAAGCAGAGCGCCAAGCGCGCCGCCCAGCGGCCCGCCTAGCACGGTGCCCACTGCGGTGAGTAAGAGTGTGGCCATAAGCCTATCCGGTCCTTTGATGATTGGCGCGCCATTGTGTGTGGATCGGCCAGGGCAGCGCTCCAGGGAGAAAGGTTACCCTTCCGATACCCGCGTGTGCGTGCACAAATCCGCCCGCTGCCCTGAGGACGAGGTGGGGCTGAACCGGACCAACCATGACCAGCACGATGTCACCATTTGTTCGCACCCGCTTCAACCCGTTGGCGCGGACGAACGGCAGCAAGGTCTCGACTGACGTAGCGCGCAGGCTATAGCCATGCGGTGCTACGGGTATAAAACCTGCGCGCAGCATCGCTTCGGCCACCAGTCCAACACAATCGAGACCCGTCGCTGGATCGCGCCCGTGCAAGCGAAACGGTGCACCAACCAGCGTCATCGCTGCCTTGCGGATCTTCGCGCTCATGATTGCGGCGCCGGATAGCGGATCAGCATGTCATTGCCGGGCAGAAATGGTTCGGCTTGAAAATTGATCGCATTGCCAAAACGGCTCTCGCAGGTGCCAATCGTATGATCGCATCCCTCGCGCACGGTCAGCCGGGTTCCGATTTCGATCCCGCTGGGGGCAGGCCGTTCGAGCACCAGCCAGGTTCCATCGATATCTTCGATCCTGCGGCTTAGTCCGGCCTCTGGGCCATCATTCCACCGCAAAGTGCCAAAAAGCAGGGCTGCTGCGCCGGGGCCGCCGCTGATCCTCACCGATCCGCCATCTCCCGAAACCTCGCTTAATTTGGCCGCGTGGGTATA
>JBBRXQ010000223.1:0-4740 GCA_038238515.1 Sphingomonadales bacterium
GACGAGCGCCCGGCCAAGCTGGTGGAACCCACCGTTTACCGCGATTATGACCGGCGCAGCATCGACATTCCAATGCGCGATGGCATTAAATTGCACACCGTGATCATGGTGCCCAATGCCGCAAAGGGCGCGGCCCAGAAACCTGCAATGTTGCTCACCCGCACGCCGTATAATGCCGAAGAACTCACCAGCATCGGCGGCTCGGGCCACCTTGGCGTGTCCATCGATGGCTATGACAGCGCGCCCGATGTGGTGATCGCGGGCGGCTATATCCGCGTGGTGCAAGATGTGCGCGGCAAGTATGGCTCGGGCGGCACTTATGTGATGAACCGCCCATTCGTGGGCACCTCGCTTAACCCCACCAAAGTCGACCACGCCACCGACACTTATGATACGATCGACTGGCTGGTGAAGAATGTGCCTGAATCGAATGGCCGCGTCGGCATTCTGGGGATCAGCTACGATGGCTTCACCGCGCTGGCCGCGCTGGTAAACCCGCATCCCGCGCTCAAAGTGGCGGTGCCGATGAACCCGATGGTTGATGGCTGGCGCGGCGATGATTGGTTTCACAACGGCGCGTTTCGCCAGATCGGCATCAGCTATATCTGGGAGCAGATCGCCACCGGCGACAACGCCAAGCATTATGAAGTAACCGAAGCCGATTCCTACACGCATTTCATGCGCTATGGCTCAGCAGGCGCGCTCGCCACGGTGCACGGGCTCGATCAGATAGGTTTCTGGCAAAATCTAAAGGTGCATCAGGCCTATGACGCATTTTGGCAGGAGCAGGCGATGGACAAGATTCTTGCCAAAGCGCCGCTCACTGTGCCCACGATGCTGGTCCATTCGCTATGGGATCAGGAAGATATCTATGGCGCACCCGCCGTGTGGAAAGCATTGAAAGCGCAGGACAAACAGGGCAACTTGTTCCTCTCGATGGGGCCGTGGTATCATGGGCAAGAGATCGAGCGCGCCGAAAGCCTTGGCCCGGTGCGCTGGGATGCGGACACCGGCAAATGGTGGCGCGGCCATGTGCTTGCACCGTTCTTGGCGCATTATCTTTATGGTAAGCCGATGGATGTCCCTGCCGTCACTGCCTTCAAAAGCGGGACGAACGCATGGCAAAGCCTGCCGACGTGGCCAGTCGCGGCCGCCACGACCAAGCTCTATCTTCAGGCCGATGAGCAGCTGGGCTTCGAACCTTCGGCCATCACTGGCACAATCGATTATATCTCCGATCCAGCCAAACCAGTGGTGTTTGTGCCGCGCCCCAATCAGCAGGAAGGTTATGACAACAATCCCTGGCCCACCTGGCTGACCAGCGACCAACGCATCGTCTCGGGCCGCCCCGATGTGCTCGCGTTCACCGGCCCGGTGCTCACCAGCCCGGTCACGATTGCGGGCGCGCCGGTGGTCCACCTCACCGCCTCAACCAGCGGAACCGACAGCGATTGGGTGGTCAAGCTGATCGACGTTTATCCCGATGAAGTGCCGGGCGACCGGGCGATGGGCGGCTATCAACTAGCGGTCGGCATGGACATTTTTCGCGGTCGGTTCCGCGAAAACCTGTCCGAAGCTAAGCCGCTGACCGCAGGCGCAGCGCTGCCTTATACGTTCGAGTTGCCGCAAACGAACCACGTGTTCTTGCCCGGCCACCGCATAATGGTGCAGGTCCAATCAAGCTGGTTCCCGCTTTATGACCGCAACCCGCAAACTTTCGTGCCTTCGATCATTGACGCTAAGCCCAGCGATTATGTGAAAGCCACGCAAAGGGTGAGCGTTGGCGGCGCGGACGGCAGCTATATCGACCTGCCGGTGGTGAAGTAGGAAGCCAGGAAGAGGATTGCCGTATGCCCACCCCCCACCAGATCACCGACGAAGCCGCGCTAGAGGCGGTGCTCGGCGAACCGATGGAGTACGTGCGCGCCAAGATCACCGAGACCCTGTCAGACTCCATGCGCGAATTCGTCCAAGCCTCGCCGCTGGCCTTCATCGCCACCATCGATGCGGGGGGCCGCCCGGACATTTCCCCTAAAGGTGATCCCGCTGGCTTTGTCCGCATCGATGTACAGGGCGATTTGCTGATCCCCGAGCGCCCCGGCAACCGCCTGACTTTCGGCTTTCGCAATATCCTGCGCAATGGCCAAATCGGGCTTATATTTCTTGCCCCCCACCAGCGCGAAACGCTGCGCATCAAGGGCCTGGCCACGATCCACAACGACCCCGAAACTCTGGAAGCCATGCAATTCGGGGGCAAGCCTGCCCTCGTCTACACCCGCGTGCGCCCCACCGAATGCCATTTCCACTGCGGCAAGGCCCTCATCCGCTCCCATCTTTGGCAACCGGAGAAATGGACCGGAAACGCAAAATCGATCGCCGCGCGGGGCTATGCCAAACAGAAACTGCTCGGCACCGAAGACATTGCTCACACCGAAAAGGTGTTGGATCAGGTTTACAAGGAGGAACTTTACTAGCGCTGCGTTTCGCTCCTCCTACCCCAACGCCCGCATTGCGCATTCATCCGCCAGCCGCCACAAACGGAAGCGATGACCCTGCGCTACCTCACCGCCCTTATCGCTGCCTTTTCGCTCACCGCCTGCGCCGCGCAGCCTGCGCGTCTGGCGAGCACCGTACCGCCCAAGCCCGATTGGGCGTTTAAGAAAAGCGATCTTCCGCTCGATCCCGGCTATCGCTTTGGCAAGCTTGCCAATGGCATGAAGTTCATCATCCGGCAAAACGCAACGCCGCCGGGCACCGCGCTGGTGCGCATGAATGTAGACACCGGCTCGCTTGATGAGCGCGACGATGAACGCGGCTTTGCCCACTATGTTGAGCATATGGCGTTTAACGGCAGCACGCATGTGCCCGAGGGCGAAATGGTCAAGCTGCTTGAGCGCAGCGGGCTGGCATTTGGCGCGGATACCAACGCGCAGACCAGCTTTGAACAAACCCTCTATATGCTAGATCTGCCGCGCGCCGATCCCAAGTTGCTAGACACCGCGCTGATGCTGATGCGCGAAACCGCCAGCGAGTTGTCCTTCGATCCTGCCGCTGTGGCGCGCGAGCGCGGCGTGGTGCTCTCTGAATTGCGCGATGGGCAGGGCTATGGCCTCGATAATCTCAAGGACCAGATCGGCTTCCTTTATCCCAAGGCGCATTATCCGCAGCGGCTGCCCATCGGCACGAGGGATAGCTTGAATGCCGCCACCGCGCCCGCGCTTAAAGCATTTTGGGCACGCCATTATGTTCCCGCCAAGACCACGCTGGTCGTGGTGGGAGATTTCGATCCTGATGTGGCCGAGGCCGCGATGCGCGCCCATTTCGCAGATTGGCAGCCCGCGCCGATCTCGCCCCGCCCCGATCAGGGCAAAGTTCTGGCGCAGCAAAAGGGCCAGACGCGGATCCATCTCGATCCCGCGCTATCCGAACGGATCACTGCCTCGCGCCACGGGCCGTGGATCAATGAGCCCGATACTATCGCCGGCCGCCGCCTCAATCTGCTACGCCAGATTGGCTACGGCGTGATCAACCGCCGCTTTCAGCGCATGACCCGCGTGATGGAGCCGCCGTTTCGCGGCGCAGGCTTTGGCAACGGCGATGTGTTCAAGATCGGCCAGACCACCAATTTAGTGGTCGATACCGCCGATAAAGGCTGGCGCAAAGGGCTGATGGCGGCGAGCGAAACCTATGCCGCTGCGCTTAGCGGCGGCTTCAGCGATGCCGAAGTGGCCGAGCAAGTTGCAGGCATCCGCACCGGCATTGAAAACGCCGCTGCCGGGGCCGAAACGCGCAGCAATGGGGCGCTGGTTGGCGCGGCGCTGGCGCTGGTGCGCGATGATGCGGTGCCGACCACGCCGGCGGGCGCGCTCGCGCGGTTTGGCCAGTTCGCGCCGCAGATCACCCCCGCTGCCGTACTCGCCGCGCTGATCGGTGAAGCGCGCCCGCTCAAAGATCCGCTGATCCGCTTTCAGGGCCGCACTGCGCCCGAAGGCGGCCTGCGCGCGCTACGCGCAGCTTGGAATGAAGCCGCCCGCGCGGGCCAAGTGGTGTCTCAGCCCCCCGCACTCGCCCCCTTTGCCTATACCGATTTCGGCCCGGCCGGTGCGGCGGCATCGGATACTACGGAGCCAGCGCTGGGCATCCGCACGGTGCGCTTTACCAATGGGGTAAGGCTCAATCTCAAACGCACAGAGCTTGAGCAAGACCGCATCCAGCTGCGCCTTGCGCTCGATGGCGGCGAGCTTCTGGAAACCCGCGACAATCCGCTCGCGGTCGAAATGTCGGGAATTCTTGCCAGCGGCGGGCTTGGCAAACATAGCCAAGATGATCTACAAACACTGCTGGCGGGGCGCTCGGTATCAAACGGGATTGCGCCCACGGGCGATGCCTTTTCCTCTAGCGTCACGACCACCCCGCGCGATCTTGAGCTTCAGCTGCAATTGCTCACCGCCACGATCAGCGATCCGGGCTATCGGCCAGAGCCCGAGAGCCTGTTTCACCAGAACATGACCAACTATTTTGCGCGGCTCAATGCCACACCGTCGTCCGCGCTATCGGGCATGCTCAGCAGCATTCTGACCCCGGGCGATCCGCGCTTTGTATTGCAACCTCCACAGGATTATCAACGACTGACCTTCGCCAAATTGCGCACCGATATCTCCGACCGGCTGGCGCACGGCGCGATCGAGCTGGCGCTGGTCGGCGATATCGATCCGAGTGCCGCAATTGCGCTGGTCGGAC
>JBBRXQ010000224.1:0-4731 GCA_038238515.1 Sphingomonadales bacterium
CGGCTAACTCCGCTGCTGATCTTTGCGGTGCTGGTGCAGACTGCAATGATTGCGGTCGGAGTGTATGGCTCAGACGCGCTGCGTTCAATGCGCTATGCAACCGCGCGGTTGATGGTAGCAATTAGCCTTGGCATTATTGCGTTGTCGGTGGTCTATTTCTTGCTGCCCGGGCGCACATTGTGGCGCTCAAACCTATTTTACGCGATGTTTCTGGCGATGGCGATGCTGGTGTTTATCCGCATCCTGCTGAGCGGATTGCTAGGCGCCGCGGTGTTTCGCCGCCGTGTTCTGGTGCTGGGTGCCGGACAGCGGGCCGATCGGTTGCGCAAGCTGGGTGAGCGTACCGAATCTGGCTTTGTCATCGTTGGCTACATCGGCATGAGCGACGGCGCGCATGTGATCGAAGAAGCGATCAATCGTAGCGCGATTCATAATTTTACGAGGTATGTTGAAAATCTGGGGGTGAGCGAAGTGGTGCTTGCGCTGGAAGAACGGCGCAACGCGCTGCCGCTCAAGGATCTGCTGCGGATTAAAACCACTGGGGTTCATGTCAACGACTTCTCGACCTTTATGGAGCGCGAAACGGGGCGAGTTGACCTTGAAACGGTCAACCCCAGCTGGCTCATTTTCTCTGATGGTTTCTCATCAGGCCGGATGATTTCAAGCGCGATGAAGCGCTTGTTCGATATCTTTGCCAGCTTGATCTTGTTAGTGTTCACAGCGCCGGTGATCGCGCTGTTTGCGATGCTGGTAAAGCTCGACAGCAAAGGGCCTGCGCTGTTCAGGCAGACCCGGGTCGGGCTGTATGGGCAGAGCTTCGATCTTGTGAAGCTACGCTCGATGCGCACCGACGCCGAAATAGCAGGCGCACAATTTGCCGCGAAAGACGATCCGCGCGTTACCCGCATCGGCCGAATGATTCGCAAGCTGCGCATCGATGAACTGCCGCAGGCATGGACGGTGCTTAAAGGTGAGATGAGCTTTGTCGGCCCGCGTCCAGAGCGCCCGGAATTTGTCTCCGATCTCGAAGAGCAGATGCCCTACTATGCGGAGCGCCATATGGTGAAGCCGGGCATCACCGGTTGGGCACAGATCAACTACCCCTATGGCGCTTCGTTTGAAGATTCGCGCCATAAGCTGGAGTACGATCTTTACTACGCTAAAAACTACACCCCGTTTCTTGATCTCTTGATCCTCATCCAAACGGTGCGCGTTGTGCTTTGGAATGAGGGCGCGCGGTAAACGCTGCGATGCAAAGCCCATTGAACTGGACCGGCCTTGGCCAATGGACTCATCTGCTTGCAGTGTTTGCGGCGCTGGTGCTTGCCGTCTGGCTGAGTGATCGGCGGCGGCGCGGCATGTGGGCCAATCGTGCTGAAATCGCGGCACTGTTGATCGGCGCGGTCTGGTCGTTGCTGGTGGCGGCGCTTGGTCCCGATGCGATCATTACCGATTTTGGCGAAGTGATGCGCAATCTGGGCTGGCTTGTGGTGCTTCATACGCTGTTTGCCCGCGATAACCGGCATAATACGGTCGCCCCCGTGCGTCCGGTGCTTGTAGTGCTGGGGATGCTGGAGCTGCTGCAATTGCTGCTGGTAGCACTGCACTGGCGCTTCTTTGAAATTGCGCCTGCAGCCGCTATGATATTTCAGATATCGGTCATGTTCCGGCTGTTGCTGGCAACGGGAGCGCTGGTCTTAGTTCACAATCTTTATGCTGGCGCTTTGCTTGGTCAGCGCGGCAGCGTGCGCTGGACCTCGCTGGCGCTGGCGATGATGTGGGGCTACGACCTCAATCTCTATACGATTGCGTATCTTGGACGTGCGATTCCGCTTGAATTGGCTGCGCTGCGCGGCCTTGCTCAGGTGCTGGCGATTTTGTTGCTCGCAACTGGTGTGCTGCGCAGTTCTTCGGCATTGCGGTTTTCGCCCTCGCGCGCGCTGGCGTTTCAATCGTTCTCGCTGTTGGTGATCGGCGCCTATCTCATCGTCATGGTGGGTGCTGCGCAATCGATGGCGTGGCTTGGCGGCGATGTAAGCCAGTTGGCGCAGCTTGGCTTTGCCTTTGTCACGACAATCGTGGTCATTGCGATGGTTCCTTCGGGGCGGCTGCGCGGGTGGATCAACGTGATGTTGGCCAAGCACCTTTTTCAGCACCGCTATGACTACCGGGCGGAATGGCGGCGCTTCACCCGCACCATCGGGCGTGCCGGAGCCAATGCGTCACCGCTGCATGCGCGCGTAGTGCAGGCTGTGGCCGATATCACCGATAGCGCGCGCGGTGTGCTGCTGGTGCCGGGCGAAACTGGCGAGCTGGTGCTGGGTGCACGTTGGCAATGGCCAACGCTCGATGTTCCGGCCGAAGCGATGTCGGCAGCAGGCGTGGCATTTTTCGAACGAAGCGGCTTCATCGCCGATCTTGACGAAGTGCGCAGTGGGATCAACCATGAGGGCGAGATCAGCGCTGTGCCGGGCTGGATGGGCAACGAAGAGGCGGTGTGGGCGCTTGTACCGTTGATCCACTTTGACCGGATGATTGGGCTGGTTGTGCTGGGCCGGCCGCCAATAGCGCGCAAGCTTGATTGGGAAGATTTCGATTTGCTGCGCGTTGTCGGGCAGCAATTGGCAAGCTATCTGGCCGAGAACAATGGGCAAAGCGCGCTGCTTGAAGCAAGCCGGTTCGACGAATTCAATCGCCGCATCGCGTTTGTGATGCACGATATCAAAAACCTTGCCAGCCAGCTCGCTCTGCTATCGCGCAATGCCGAACGCCACGCGGATAACCCAGAGTTCCGCAAGGACATGCTGGTGACATTGCGCAACTCGGCCGATAAGCTGAATACTTTGCTCGCGCGCCTTTCGCGCTATGGCGGGGGCAATGTCGAGCATATCGAAAAGGTAGACGCGGCAGAAGTGGCCAAGCAGGTGGCCGCGCGATACCGCGCCGCAGCGGGCGCTGCTCCAGACGGGCCGCAAGTGCATGTGCTGGAGGCGAAGCCATGCCTCGTCATGGCCAATCGCGAAACGCTGGAACAGATACTGCTCCACTTGGTACAGAACGCCATCGATGCCAGCGAGCCCGGCATGGCGGTGTTTCTTCAAACGCAAATCGATGGCGGCGATGGCGCAATAGAAGTGATCGATACCGGCTGCGGGATGAGCGCTGACTTTGTGCGTAGCCGCCTGTTCAAACCGTTTGTATCCACCAAAGCGGGGGGATTTGGCATCGGCGCGATGGAAGCCCGCGAATTGGTTAGCGCCATGCATGGCCGGCTTGAAGTTGAGAGCCGGGAAGGTTTGGGGAGCCGGTTCACGGTGCGCTTGCCGCTGGCTTTGAGAGCAGATGAAATCGATCCTGCATTGAACGCTGCGGCTTCGCCTGAAATGAAAGTGGCATGATGTCTGATACAGTTTCCAAGCTCTTGCCCAAGCTGCTTATCGTTGAAGACGATCCGGGCCTGCAAGCGCAGCTGAAATGGGCTTACGAAGATTTCGAGGTTTTCATCGCCGGAGACCGCGCCAGCGCACTGGCATTTCTGCGCGCCGAAGAACCGCCCGTTGTCACGCTTGATCTCGGCTTGCCGCCAGATCCGGATGGCACCAGCGAAGGGTTCGCGGTGCTCGAAGAGATTTTGGCGCTAAAGCCCGACACCAAAGTGATTGTAGCCAGTGGCCACGGCGCGCGGGAAAGCGCGCAGCGTGCGATTAGCTTGGGTGCTTACGATTTTTACCCAAAGCCAGTGGATATCGATGCGCTGGGCCTGATTGTTCGCCGAGCATTGCATTTGCAACGGATCGAAGCGGAAAATCGCGCGCTTGCCAGCCGCGCGCCGGAGGATAACCGCGTACTTGGCCGTTTAATCACAGCCTCGCCCGAAATGGTCAAAGTGGCCCGCACAATCGAGCGCGTGGCCAACACGAATGTCTCGGTCATGCTGCTGGGGGCAAGCGGCACCGGCAAGGAATTGCTGGCACGCGGGCTTCACGATGCCTCAACCCGTGCACGCGGCGCGTTCGTGGCGATCAATTGCGCTGCTATCCCTGAAAATCTCCTCGAAAGCGAGCTGTTCGGGCATGAGAAGGGGGCATTTACCGGCGCGGTAAAGACCACCGAAGGCAAGATTGAAATGGCCGATGGCGGCACTCTGTTTCTGGACGAGGTGGGCGACATCCCGCTCCAGCTCCAGGTCAAGCTGCTCCGTTTTTTGCAGGAACGCACGATCGAGCGGATCGGCGGACGGCGCTCGATCGCGGTCGATACGCGGATTGTTTGCGCCACCCATCAAAATCTTGAGGCGATGATCGCCGATGGCCGCTTTCGCGAAGATCTGTTTTATCGTTTGGCCGAAATCGTGGTTCGGATTCCGGGTCTCTCAGAGCGCCCGGGCGATGCGACATTGCTGGCCAAAGTGTTTCTTAGCCGGTTTGCCGCCGAGATGAACCCGGCGGTTAAGGGCTTCGCGCCTGCGGCGCTGGCGGCTATCGATGGCTGGGGCTGGCCGGGCAATGTCCGCGAGCTGGAAAACCGGATCAAGCGCGCGGTGATTATGGCCGATGGCAAGCTGATCGGCGCGGCTGATCTTGATTTGGCGCAGCCCGAGGAAGACGGGCAAAGCCCGCTCAACCTTAAAACTGCGCGGGAAGAGACCGACCGCAAAGTAATCCGTCATGCTCTGGCCCGAAGCGAGGGTAATATTTCGAGCACAGCACGCCTGCTCGGGATCAGCCGGCC
>JBBRXQ010000225.1:0-4728 GCA_038238515.1 Sphingomonadales bacterium
CGCCCCGCGTATTCGCTATGGCCACACCATCACTGGTTGTGCTTGGTCGAGCGCCGATAATCTTTGGACGGTTGCAGCAAACCGCACAGACGGCGAGACGCTGGTGTTCACATGCTCGTTCCTGTGGATGTGCCAAGGGTATTACGACCACAAAAATCCTTACATTCCCGATTGGCAGGGCACGCAGGACTATGTTGCTGCGGGCGGCAGCTTCGTCCACGCCCAGCTTTGGGACCCGGCAATTGACGTGAGCGGCAAGCGCGTGCTCGTCATCGGCTCGGGCGCAACGGCCGCCACCGTGGTTCCCGCCATGTGCGATAGCGGCGCGCAAGTAACGATGCTTCAGCGTTCGCCCACATGGTTTTATTGCGCGCCGAATGAGAGCGATCTGGCAAACCGATTGCGCCTGATCGGAATTGACGAGCCAACGATCCACCGCGTCGTCCGCGCGGACTATATTCATCAATTCCATGAAATGGACCGCCGCAGCCGCGACGAGCCCGAGGAGTTCGCAGAAGAATTGCGCGCTCTGATCCGCGTTCATGGCGGCGAGAATTTCCAGTTCGAGCCGAATTTTGCCCCGCGCTATCGGCCTTGGCAACAACGCCTAGCGTCGTTGCCCGATGGCGACATGTTTCGCCACATCACAGCGGGCAATGCCCACGTGGTAACCGATACGATCGACCGCTTTACCGCCACAGGCGTGCGCACTTCATCGGGCCAAGAGATCGAGGCGGATATCGTGATGGCCTGCACCGGCTTTCGGCTTTCTGTGTTGGGCGGCATCCCGTTCGAAGTGGACGGCAAGCCGATCGACTGGGGCAAAACCGTTACGTATCGCGGCATGCTGTTCACAGGGGTGCCCAATATGGCCTGGGTGTTTGGCTATTTCCGCGCATCTTGGACCTTGCGGGTCGATATCGTCGCCGATTTTATATGCAACTTGCTCAATCACATCGACCATACCGACGCTCAAAAGGTCGAGATCATGTTTCGCGATGAGGACCAAAGCATGGCGATCATGCCTTGGATTGCCGATGACAATTTCAATCCGGGCTATCTGGTTCGCGATTTGGCCAAACTGCCTCAGCGCGGCGCAGATCCAATCTGGCAGCATAGTCAGGACTATTGGCATGACCGCGACGAGATTCCTGCCATCGATCTCACCGGGGCAGAATTCGTGTATGACAATGTCCGCCACGTAACGCAGACGCGCGAAGCGGCTGAATAACGCTCCGTCCTGCTGGACGGCGCGGCAATTGCGTTCTATTGCAGTTTCTCACCCCGGGGAGCCGCTAGGCTGAGAGGTGGGTTTCGCACCCCACGACCCGTCGAACCTGAACCCGTTAGCACGGGCGTAGGGAAGGGCCCGGTATCCGCGCCCTCCGTTCGCCTGAGTTTTTAGGAGCGCGCGCATGGCCGATATCAATTCTCGCCTTGAAATTGGCGTTACCACAGGCCCCATTCGCGGCAGCCGCAAAATCCACGTCGAATCGCCGCGTTTTCCCGGCCTGACTGTGGCTATGCGCGAAATCGCGCTCGAAGCCTCATCCGGCGAACCTCCTTTGCGGGTGTATGACACATCGGGACCTTACACGGACAGCGCGGTCCAAATCGATATCGCCGCTGGCCTTCCCAAATTGCGCCATGACTGGATCCTTGAGCGCGGCGATGTTGAGGAACACGCTGGCCGCGCGATCAAGCCTGAGGACAATGGCCAGCTTGGCCCAGATCGCTCGGGCGGCGTTCCCGGCTTTGCTAACGTGGTCCAGCGACCGCTGCGCGCCAAGCCGGGCATGAATGTCAGCCAGATGCATTATGCGCGGCAGGGGATCATCACACGCGAAATGGAATATGTCGCCATCCGCGAAAATCTAGGCCGCAAGCAGCTGAAAGAAGCGGCAGAGCGCGATGGCAACGATTGGGGCGCCTCAATCCCTGATTACGTAACGCCCGAATTTGTGCGCGACGAAATCGCACGCGGGCGCGCCATTCTGCCCAACAACATCAATCACCCCGAAAGCGAGCCGATGGCAATCGGGCGCAATTTCCTGGTCAAGATCAACGCCAATATTGGCAACTCGGCGGTGGCTTCGGATGTTGCGTCCGAAGTCGACAAGCTGGTGTGGTCCGTGCGCTGGGGCGCGGATACCGTGATGGACCTCTCGACCGGGCGCAATATCCACGATACGCGCGAATGGATCATCCGCAATTCGCCAGTGCCGATCGGCACAGTGCCGCTGTATCAGGCGCTCGAAAAAGTGGGCGGGGTGGCCGAAGAGCTGACGTGGGAAATCTTCCGCGATACGCTGATCGAGCAAGCCGAGCAGGGGGTGGATTACTTCACGATCCATGCCGGGCTGCGGCTAGCCTATGTGCCGATGACCGCCAAACGCGTGACCGGGATCGTCAGCCGGGGCGGCTCGATCATGGCCAAGTGGTGCCTGTCGCATCACAAGGAATCGTTCCTCTATGAGCGGTTTGACGAAATAACCGAGATCATGAAGGCCTATGACATCTCCTATTCTTTGGGCGATGGCCTGCGCCCCGGTTCGGTCGCCGATGCCAATGATGAGGCGCAGTTTGCCGAGCTTTATACGCTGGGCGAACTGACCAAGCGCGCTTGGGCGCACGATGTTCAGGTGATTATCGAGGGCCCCGGCCATGTGCCGATGCACAAGATCAAGCAGAACATGGAAAAGCAGCTGGCGGTGTGCGGCGAAGCGCCATTCTACACGCTCGGGCCGCTCGTCACCGACATTGCGCCCGGTTATGATCACATCACCAGCGGCATTGGCGCGGCGATGATCGGCTGGTTTGGCACCGCGATGCTCTGTTACGTTACTCCAAAGGAGCATCTTGGGCTGCCAGACCGCGATGATGTGAAGGTCGGCGTGATCACCTATAAGCTCGCCGCGCATGCCGCCGATCTGGCCAAAGGGCATCCCGCTGCGCGGATGCGCGACGATGCGCTCAGCCGCGCGCGCTTTGATTTCCGCTGGCGCGATCAATTCAATCTCAGCCTCGATCCCGATACGGCCGAGCAATATCACGATCAAACCCTGCCCGCCGAAGGCGCAAAAACCGCGCATTTCTGCTCGATGTGCGGGCCAAAGTTCTGCTCGATGCAAATCTCGCAGGAAGTGCGCGAATTTGCCGCCAAGCAGAACCAACCGCTGGAAAACTTCCTCGCCGCCGAGGAAGCAGAAGCGGGCATGGCGCAAATGAGCGAGAAGTTCCGCGAGGCAGGCAACGAAATTTATCTGCCAGCGGCTGACTGATCAATCTGGCGAAAAAATTAGATTGCGAGCCTGACAAGTGCCGTATCCAGCGCTTGCAGGAAACGCGACCGATCCGTTTTTGAGAATGGGGCCGGTCCGCCAATAATATCGCCGCCCGCGCGCAAATCAGCCATGATGGCGCGGGTGGCGATCTGGCCTCCTATCGACCCGGCGGTGAAGGGCTTGCCCGTTGAAGAAAGCACTGTCGCGCCCGCTTTGATGCAGCGATCAGCCAGCAGGATATCTGCGGTGATCACCACAGTGAGCGCGTTGGCTGCCTCTGCAATCCAGTCATCCGCAGCGTCAAAACCATCGCTCACCACCACGCGGCGCACCAGCGGGTGGATCGGCACCCGAAACGGAGAATTGCTCACCACGATGACCGGCACATTATGCCGGAACGCCACCTTGTAGATTTCCTCTTTCACCGGGCACGCATCGCCGTCGACTAAGATTGTTAGGACGGGCAAAGGCTTCGCGGGTTCGTCAGTCATCATACTCGCGGGCAACAGCGCGCTGGCTCATTTCTTATCGGCAACAACCGCGCCCTTTTGGCTTGGGTTAGAAGCGTTCAACTTCTTGGGCTTTTCCGCTTTTGGCTTGCGCACTTCTTTGCTCGATTTCTTCTGGCTCTTGGCCATGATGTCGCTCCCGCAGGAGGCATTTTCCCGCGCATTTTCGTCTTTGGGCTGGCTTTCAGCCTTTGTCGAATGATTAGCGAACTAAGCGGCTTTGCGCCAAACCCTTACGCCGGATGCCCACAAAGTAAGCCAGATAATCAGCGGCTGCGCGATCATGCGGGGGATGTGATAGCCCAGACCCAATCCATTATCGGCGCGCGCCATATCAAGCGCGAAATGATTGATATTTGCAGGAAACACGCACAGCGCATAGAGCGCAAGTCCCCAACCGCCGGCCCGGCGCAGCGCCGCTGACCACGGCTGAAGCAACGCTGCCGCGCCCGCCAGTTCGGCAACTCCGGTTAGAAAAATCACCGCCGCTGGCCAAGGCACCCAATCGGGGATGATCTTTAGAAACGGAGCAGGGCTTGCGATATGAGCCACGCCCGCAAGCGTATAAAACAACACTAGCAGTATCAGCGCTGCGCCGCGCGCAATCCACATAAAGCGGGTCAATCGCGCAGCAATTCGTTGATCGCGGTCTTACTGCGCGTTTGCGCGTCCACCGTTTTCACGATCACCGCGCAATAAAGCGAAGGGCCGGGCGCGCCATCGGGCAGTGGTTTGCCCGGAAGCGCGCCGGGCACCACCACAGCATAAGGCGGCACGCGGCCAATGTGCACTTCGCCGCTCGCGCGGTCGATGATCTTGGTTGAGGCCCCGAGATAAACACCCATCGAAAGCACCGCGCCTTCGCCAACGATCACCCCCTCGGCAACTTCCGAACGCGCGCCAATGAAGGCACCGTCCTCGATCACCACTGGCCC
>JBBRXQ010000226.1:0-4710 GCA_038238515.1 Sphingomonadales bacterium
CATAAGTGCTTTTACTTCATCGGGGCTGACGCCATGCAGCGCGGTGATCTGGGCAAAGCTGGTTTGATCGCTTAGCGCCATCTCGATGATTTCGCTTTCGGTGCTGGGGTCTAGCGGGGGATTTGGCATATTTGGCCGATAGAGTTTCAGGCCAATAAAGCGAAGCCCCCCTAAGTGACGCGCTAAGCGCGCCCCATCAGCCGATCGAGCCACGCGCGCGCTTGCTTAGGCTCGCCCACAGCTTGCGCGCGCACGGGGCCGCGTGATGCGAGGAATTCTTCGTGGAGCGGGAAGGGGGGCATGCTGAATTGTTCGCGGATGGCGGCGATTTCGTCTGCCAGTTCGGTGAGGCCTGCGACGTCAGCCTCGGCGCGGGCGCGGTCGTGGCGGTCTTGGCGGTGGTCAAACAGGCCCCATGCGCCCGAGGCGGTGACTTGCAGCGCGGCGATCAGCGCCTCGCGGTAATCGGCTTCAAGCTCTGTGCGGCGGCGTTCGAGCCGTTCGAGGCGATCTGCGCGGGCGATGGGGTGCTCCTGTGGTTTGCGGCACGCATGCGGTGCGATCATAACCGCAGCGTTATTGCGCATGACGAAACATTGCAAAGCCGATTGATCCCGCGCCCGCCATTCCGTATCCGAACCGCACGAACAAACTTGCGGAGAGTGACCGATGAAGACCCGTGCTGCTGTAGCCTTTGCGCCAAAAACCCCGCTGGAGATTGTTGAGCTTGATCTGGAAGGGCCAAAGGCGGGCGAGGTGCTGATCGAGATTATGGCGACGGGCATTTGCCACACCGATGCTTATACGCTCGACGGGCTGGACAGCGAAGGCCTGTTCCCCAGCGTGCTGGGCCATGAGGGCGCGGGGATTGTGCGCGAAGTGGGCGCTGGCGTGACCAGCGTGAAGCCCGGCGATCATGTGATTCCGCTTTACACGCCCGAATGCCGCCAATGCAAATCGTGCCTATCTGGCAAGACCAACTTGTGCACCGCGATCCGCGCGACGCAGGGCAAGGGATTGATGCCCGATGGCACCAGCCGGTTCAGCTACAAAGGCCAGACCATTTTTCACTACATGGGCTGCAGCACATTTTCAAACTTCACCGTGGTGCCCGAGATTGCAGTGGCCAAAATCCGCGAGGACGCGCCGTTTCAATCGAGCTGCTATATCGGCTGCGGCGTGACCACCGGGGTTGGCGCTGTGATCAATACCGCCAAAGTGCAAGTGGGCGACAATGTTGTGGTGTTTGGCCTGGGCGGCATCGGGCTGAATGTGATCCAGGGCGCGCGGCTGGCCGGGGCTGGCAAAATTGTGGGCGTGGATATCAATCCGGCGCGCGAGGAATGGGGCCGCCGCTTTGGCATGACCGATTTCCTGAATACCAAGGGCATGAGCCGCGAGGACACCGTGGCGGCGATTGTCGCGCTCACCGATGGCGGCGCGGATTATACCTTTGACGCGACGGGCAACACCGAAGTGATGCGCACCGCATTGGAAGCCTGCCACCGGGGATGGGGCACCAGCATCATCATCGGCGTGGCCGAAGCGGGCAAGGAGGTAGCAACGCGGCCATTCCAGCTGGTAACGGGGCGCAACTGGCGCGGCACGGCGTTTGGCGGGGCCAAGGGGCGGACGGATGTGCCCAAGATCGTTGACATGTACATGACCGGCAAGATCGAAATCGACCCGATGATCACGCATGTGATGGGGCTTGAGGAGATCAATAAAGCGTTTGAATTGATGCACGCGGGGACAAGCATTCGCAGCGTGGTGGTGTTTTGAGGGTTCTCGGGCGGTGGATCGCTGCCGCCCGATGCACTGCTCCGATATGGCGAGGGCGGCGTTTCTTGGCGTGATCGATAGTAGCGTCAGTTAGGGCGTAAAGATTACTTTCGGTCCCGGATCAGTCATGGCGTCGGCAGCTTCCGCAAATGAGACAACTCTGTGCGTGACATACTCGGGATGCAGCTTTCCGCAGGCGATACAGCCAAGCACGTCGGGCAGGACAGCGCTAGAATGGACGCGGGAGGTGTGCAACGTCATGCCTTTGAGATAGGCTTGGGTGAGCGGAACCGGCGTCGTTGCGGCGAAGTGCATCGAGACGCTTGTGACCACGCCATTGGCAGCGCAGGATTTGACGGCGAAACCAAGCGCATCAGCGGTGCCCGCCGCTTCGACGATAATTTCGAACTGCTCGATCGGTTTGCGGCCTTCGTTAAGGGCCAGTGGAGCCACATCTGCTCCCAACAACGCTGCGCGTTTGCGGTTGCCAGTATTGTCATCGAGATAAAGTACGCGTCCAGCACCAAGCGCGACAGCCGCGCCCGCCGCATAGATGCCGACACTCTGCGCCAATCCGCCGACGATGAGAACGTTAGCACCGGGCATGGCTTTCAGCTGTGTCGCCACTCCGCGCCAGCCATCAGCGATGTTATCGCACGCGCTGGCGGCGGTGATTGGTTCGACACCATGAGGAAGCCGGACCAGCATATGGTCTGCGAAGGGCACATGAACCAGATCAGACAGCGCGCCGCCAAAGTCAGTGCCCGAGGTGGGTAAGCCATACGCCGCGAAAGCGGGATAAGCTGAGCACGAATTGGTCCAGCCGCGCTTGCAATTGTCGCAGCGCCCGCAAGACAGCTGAAACGGCACGACAACCCGATCACCCGGGCTGACGCCCGCTGCGCTGCCGGCATCAACCACCTCGCCAACCATTTCATGCCCGAACACGAATGGGCCTTTATATTTGGCAACGCCGTTAGCGAGATAAAGGTCAAGATCACACCGCGCGACCGCAAGCGGACGGACGGTGGCGTCGGTCGCTGTCGCGACGCGCGGTGCTGCCGCTTCCTGCCATTCGAAACGTTCGGGCCCCAGAAAGACGAGCTGTTTCATTGTCCCTACAACCAAGCTCATTTCGCGTTCTTGCCTTCGATGATCACCGGCGCATCAAAGTAGGTCACACTCGGCTCGGCTCCATAGGTGGCGACAGCTTTGGCTTTCCAACTTGCGTTAAACCAAGCCTGAGCGGCGGCGCGGCTTTTGTAGAGATAGATGCCGCCAAACTTGTTGTCGTCACTCAGTGTGAAATATTTGCGGATCAAGCCGGGGACCATTTGATATTGAAGAACAGATTCGCGAAATTTACCGATCACAAACTCGCGAGGTGCCTGTGGGGGAATTGGAATGGACACCACCACCGCCACGGGTGTCTCTGGAGGCAGCGCAACGGTTGCGGCAAATGCCGGGGTTACTGCGGTGAGGGCCAGCGTGATTAGAATGATGCGCACGGAATAGTCTCCTTTAATCATTGATGAGACTGTTTGAGCACCACGGAGTCGGCCGCGAAACTCCGATGATCGCAAAGCAGCTTTCCATTTTCGAGACGCTGTTGCTATCATCGAGCGATGGACAATAATGATCTGATCTATTTGATGTCTGTTGCCCAACATGGATCGCTTAGCAGAGCGGCCAAGCAGCTGGATGTATCAATCTCAACGGTGGCGCGGCGACTCGACGCGCTGGAAGGGGCGCTTAAGCTGAAGCTCGTCGATCGCCGCGCCACCGGTGCCTTTCTTACGCCAAATGGCGAACGCATTGCGGTTATGGCCGAGCCAATCGTCGAGCAATCCGCGCGCATTCAACGCACCGCCGATGCCTTGCGGAATGGCGACCGGGTCCAGCCAGTGCGCCTTTCGGCTACTGAATTCATTGTCAGCGATGTTTTGGCCCCTGCGCTCCCAGACCTTTGGCGACGCGGGATCCACTTTCCAGTTCACCTTATGTCGCAAGTCCAAGTTGTCAGCCTCGCCAGCCGCGACGCAGACATTGCCGTGCGCATGTCCCGCCCCGAGGGCAACAGTCTGATCGCTCGCAAATTGCCCGAAATCAGCCAAGGGCTGTTCGCCAGTGTGACCTATCTTGGCGAACGCAAAGCGTCTGAAATCGACTTGTCACAGGAGCGATTGATCGTATTCGACGACAGCTATGGACGTTTGCCCGAAATGGATTGGCTCAGCCAAATGGGCCTGATCAGCGCGGTCGCGATTCGCACGCCAAGCATCCGCGCGATGTTGAACAGCGCGATCTCAGGCGGCGGCATTGCGCTATTGCCAGCGCCATTCGCGAGACGCGCAGGCCTTACCGAAATCCCTCTCGAAGGCATGATTCCTTCGCGTGCGCCTTGGATAGTCTGCCACCGTGATACACGCCGCCTCCCCAATGTGGCCAAGGTATATGGATGGATTGTAGATGCGTTCAAGATTGCTACTGGCATCTCGTCGGGTTGAATCACGCGCCACTGAGTTGCCGCGCCAGTGCAGGGAAGCATTACCCGCCACTTGCCTCACATCGCCGAGATGCCGCCATCCAGCTTCAGTTCGGCGCCGGTCATGAAGCGGCTTTCGTTGCTGGCGAGGTAGAGCACGCCGCCCGCGATGTCGCTTGGTTCGCCCACGCGGCCTAGCGGGATTTGGCGGGCGAGTTTGTCCATGATCACGCCTTTGTCGCGGCCCGCCGCCATGCCGTCGAGGATCGGGGTGTCTATGAAGGTGGGGTGCACCGAATTGCAGCGGATGTCCCAGCCCTTTTTGGCGCAATAGAGCGCGACCGATTTGGTCAGCATCCACACCGCTGCCTTGCTCGCATTATAGCCGGGCATGGTGTGCGATGCGATCAGGCCTGCGATCGAGCTGATGTTGATGATCGAGC
>JBBRXQ010000227.1:0-4700 GCA_038238515.1 Sphingomonadales bacterium
GCGGCAGGCCCATTGCCAAACCTTGGGCCACAGCAACCGCATCTCGCGCTCAAAGAATTCGGGCGCAACATACCGGTCAAACGCAATGTCGGCATCGCCCATAAAATCATAGGCTTCCGCCGTTAGCGCGGGCGGCACTTCCCACCCATCGGCAAGGATGATATCCCGCGTGCTCGGGCCGGGGCAGCGGTGCTCGCCGGGTCGAAGCTCAGTTGCTGAAGCCATCAAACAAGCGCTCCCATTGGCCCTAAGCCGGACCGAAGCTGTCAGAACGGATTTCCTATCCCCTTAGAAATGTATCATTTCTGTGATGGAGAGAACTCACAAAAAGATAAGTCTGGCGAGCGCAAGGTTTGCCGGTATCTTCCCCCAGTAATCGCGCGCGCCAAATGGTATCTGCTGCACGCACTTCTAAGGGGAAATTCCATGCGCCGTTTGATGCTACTAACCGCGCTGCTCCTCAGTTCTGCGGGCGCAGCATGGGCGGCTGAGCCAGCCTCGCAGCTACTCAAACCCGCCGCCGTGTTCGATGGCATAGACGGCAAAGTTCACGCCGGTTGGCAAGTGCTCGTCACCGGCGAACGCATCGTCGCGGTTGGCCCCAATCTGCCCGCACCCGCTGGCACCGCCTCTGTCGATCTTCCCGGCGCCACGCTGATGCCCGGCATGATCGAGGGGCATGGCCATTTGTTCCTCCACCCATACAATGAGACCGATTGGGATGATCAGGTGCTGCATGAACCGCTCGCGCTGCGCACCGCGCGCGCGGTGGCCAGCGCGCGCACCACTCTGCTCGCCGGATTCACCACCGAGCGCGATCTGGGCACCGAGGGCGCGGGCTATGCCGATGTCGGCCTCAAAGCCGCAATCGATCAGGGCATCGTCCCCGGCCCGCGCCTCCTCGTTGTCACCCGCGCCATCGTCGCGCTCGGCGCTTATGGGCCAAAGGGTTTCGAACCCGGCGTCGCCATCCCGCAAGGCGCAGAGGAAGTCTCGGGCGCAGACCAAATGGTCGCCGCCGTCCGCCGCCAGATCGCGGCGGGGGCAGACTGGATCAAACTCTACGCCGATTATCGCTGGCGCAGCGGCGAAGATAGCCGCGCCACGCTCAGCCTCGATGAAATCAAGGCCGCCGTCGCCGCCGCGCACGATGCGGGCCGCCCGGTCGCGGTCCACGCCGCCACGGCGGAGGGCATGCGCCGCGCCATCGCCGCCGGGGTAGACACCATCGAACACGGCGACGGCGGCACGCCCGAAATCTTCGCCAGCATGGCCGCCAAAGGCATCGCGCTGTGCCCCACCATCGCCGCCGGAGACGCAATCGCCCGCTATCGCGGCTGGAACGGCGCTGAACCCGCACCGCCCGGTGTACTCGAAGGCCGCAAAAGCTTTCAAATGGCGCTCAAAGCAGGCGTGCCAATGTGCATGGGCGGCGATGTCGGCGTCTATGCCCACGGCGAAAATGCGCGCGAGATGGAGCTGATGGCCGCCGCCAGAATGAAGCCCGCCGACGTGCTTATCGCCGCGACATGGGGCAACGCCCGGTTCCTGCACTTGTCCGACAAGCTCGGCGCGGTAAAACCCGGCCTGCTCGCCGATCTCATCGCGGTTGAAGGCGATCCCACCGCCAATATCTCCGCCGTGCGCCGCATCCGCATGGTGATGAAAGGAGGCGTCAAAGTGCAGTAAACTTTGGCCCTGCGCCGCGTTAAAAAACCGCCTGTTAATATTATCAGTATGCAGCGCCCCAGTCCCGCGCTTTGTTGATTAATAAACTCAGGAGAAAACCATGCGTATCGCCATGCCCGAAGCCCATGAGCAAGAGCCCCTGCGCTACCTGTCCGATCACTATGCGCCCGAAATGGTGCGCGCCGGATTTGCTTTTTCCGACGTGACCTACAGCCTTTCGAAGCTACCAATGCGCGTGTTCGAAGGCGCGCGCTATCAAACCGCGCTGATCAATGGCTGCCAATTGTGCCGGGGCTTCCGCGTGAACCGTGACCGCGCTGGCACAGTCGGCCCATCCGTCACCAACAATGGCCCTGCTCCCGAGGAAGCCTTTTATGAGGCGGTCCACGATTACAAAAACGCCGCGATCATGAGCGTGCGCGAAAAGCTGGCCTGCGAATATGCCGAAGGGATCGGGCGCGATCCGATGGGCATCGCCGCCAACGAAGACTTCTGGGCGCGCTTCAAAGCGCATTTCAGCGATGACGAAATCGTCGACCTCAGCTTTTGCGTCGCCGTATGGATCGGCATTGGCCGCGCCGCGCATGTCATGGGGCTAGACGCGGTCTGCGCCCTCCCCGCGCTGCGCGAAGTGGCCTAGCGCTAATCAAATAGGCAATGGCGCGCTTGCGGGGCGGCGGTAAACACGCGGCCAAGCAACGCATTTTATCGGAGACCGGTCATCGCCATCCACAACAGCAGGGTTTTCATCAAGCAATACCGCGAAGGTATGCCGCTCCGTGAAGATTTCGGGATGGAAACGGTCAGCATTGATGAAGTGCCTGCGGGCCAGGTTGTGGTCAAAGTCGATACCCTGTCGATGGACGCATGGATCCGCACCACGCTAAACCACGCCGGAATGCACGAAACCGCCGATCTCGGCTCCACGATCCCCGCCTTGGGCGTGGGCCAAATCGTCGAAAGCAGCAGCGACACACTCGCGGTCGGCGATTGGGTCTATGGCATGCTCTCGGCGCAAACCCATGCGCTGGTCGCGGGCGCCGCCATGCGCAAGCTTGAGCTGCACAACGACCTCGTGCCGCGCGATTATGTTGGCGCTCTGGGCCTCACCACAGGCATCACCGCATGGGTTGGGCTCATTGCCGTCGCCGCTCCGGTGCACGGCGATGTCGTGCTGGTCTCTGGCGCAGCGGGCGCGGTCGGCTCGGTCGTGGTGCAATTGGCCAAGGCGCGCGGATGCTTTGTCATCGGCATCGCGGGCGGACCCGAAAAATGCCGCTACCTCACCGAAACCATCGGCGCAGATGTCGCGATTGACTACAAAAACGCCGATGTCGCCGCCGAACTGGCCAAAGCCGCGCCCGGCGGCATCAACGTGTTTTTCGACAACGTCGGCGGAGAAATTCTCGACATCGCGCTCGATAATCTCGCCCCTGCCAACGCACGCGTATCGATCTGCGGCGCGATCTCGCAATATGCCGATCTCAACGATGTGCGCGGCCCCAAGCTGTATCTGCGCCTCGCCGAGCGCAACGCGATGATGAAGGGCTTCGTCGTCAGCCACTATGCCGCTCAACACCCCGCCGCGATGAAGGAACTCTCAGACCTGATGCGCGAAGGCAAAATGATCCTCCCCGAACACATCGTCGAAGGCATCGATCACTTCCCCGAAGCCCTGTTCATGCTTTTCAACGGCAGCCATACGGGCAACCTGCTGGTGCGGATTTAACGCCCCCTACTCCGCGCCAAAATCGCGCAATCGCTCCACCGTCTTGGCATCCAGCCGCTTGATCAGCGCCACCACCAGATCGACCATCTGATCGAAATCGCGCCGGTTGATGATGCCGGTGTGCACGTGGGTATAGCGCGCCGGGACCACCAGATTAACCGTCGGCGCGCCGCCGCCCACGGTCTGCATTTCGGCGGAATCATCGCCGTATCCCTGCACCAGATCAAGCTGCAGCGGCAGCCCGGCCCCCGCCGCCACATCCTTCACCAGCGCCACCAGCTTGCGATTGGGCAGCGCGCTGCTGTCATAAAGGAACATCCCCGGCCCGCCGCCCAGCTTCACCTGGCTTTCCTCCGCCTTGGCCCCGCCCGAATCCCCGGTCACCCCGCCCTCGATCGCAATGCCGATGTCGGGCTTGATAATCGCGGTGGAGGCGCGCGCGCCGCGCAGGCCAATCTCCTCCTGCACAGTGGCGGTGAAAAACACCTGATTGGGATGCCCGCTCGCCTTCAGCCGCTCCATCGCCAGCACCAGCACCGCGCAGCCCACGCGGTCATCCCATGCTTTGCCCGCATAATTGCCGGTGCCATTGAGATCGAGAAACGGGCTATCTGGCACCACCGGATCGCCGGGCGATAGGCCCAGCGCGGCCACCCCGGCGGCATCCTTCGCCCCCACATCCAGAAACACCGCATCGCGCTTGATCAGCACGCCGCGCTCGTCCGCTGGCGCAAGGTGAATATCGCGGATCGAGCTTACCGCATGGACCGGGCCTTTGCTCCCCAAAATGATCCAGCGCTGCCCCGCCAGCGCCTGATCCAGCCAGCCGCCCAGCATCTGCATGGTGAGGAACCCATCGGGCGTGGTGCGCCGCACCATCCCGCCCAGCTCGTCCATATGCGCATCCAGCATAATGCGCGGCCCCGCGCTCCCCTGCCGCGCGATCACTGATCCCAGCCCATCATAGCGCAGCTCATCGGCCAGCGGCCGCATCCGCGCCGCCATAATCTTGCGCACCGGCTCCTCAAACCCCGAAGGCCCCGCCGCATTCACCAAATCACGCAGCAAATCCGCCGTGCGATCCTGCGCCGCGAGCGGGGCGGCGAACGTGGCGGTGAGGAGGAGAGTAAGGGCAAGGCGCTTCATGGGGTTCTCCAAACGAAATCGCCGCCTTGCATGCACAAGGCTGGCGCATTCTTCATCCCGCAGTTCGCCAAACCTGTCACCACAAATCCGCCGGTCTGGCAGCATCCCAGCCCGCGCTAAATCAGCAGATACTCAA
>JBBRXQ010000228.1:0-4697 GCA_038238515.1 Sphingomonadales bacterium
CGGTGATGACGGTATCGACATTGGGGCAATGGCCGAGCGCGATTTCGGTGTTGGCTTTTAGCGGACTGTGTTTGCCGGCGCGCAGTCCTTCATCGGCGGTGATCACGACGCGGCTGCTTGCCCCTCCCCCGTTCGGGGGAGGCTGGGTGGGGGTGCCTGGCGCGGGCAGGTAAGGTGGTTCCCCCACCCCCACCCCCAGCCCCTCCCCGCTGGGGAGGGGGGCAAGAAGGTTCAATCCTCGAAAGGCGTATCGCGATTGCGAGCCAGCGCTATCTCATGCGCGATGGCTGTCAGAATGCCATCGGTGTTGGCGAGGACGTCGTTGTTCCAATAGCGGATAACGCGGTAGCCATGTGCTTCGATCATGCGGGTGCGGGCTGCGTCGGTGTTGCTATCGGCATGCTGGCCGCCATCGAGTTCGACGACAAGTTTCAGGCGGCGGCAGGCGAAGTTCGCGATCGCGTTTCCAATCGGAAACTGGCGGGTGAATTGGACGCCCAGTTGTTCGCCGCGCGGCCGCGACCACAGCCGCTTTTCTGCTTCAGTCGGATCTTTGCGCAGTTTGCGCGCCAGCGGCGTCAGGCGTTTATCGCTCATGCGTCGTGCACCCCCACCAAACCTTCCCCCGAACGGGGGAGGGCTTTAGTACTATAAGGCCAACAATGCCCAAACGCACTGACATCCCTTCGATCCTGATCATCGGCGCTGGGCCGATCATCATTGGCCAGGCTTGCGAGTTCGATTATTCGGGCACGCAGGCGGTGAAGGCGTTGAAGGAGGAGGGCTACCGGATCATTCTGGTGAATTCCAACCCCGCCACGATCATGACCGATCCGGACATGGCGCACGCCACGTATGTCGAGCCGATCACGCCTGAAATCGTAGCCAAGATCATCGAAAAGGAGCGCCCAGATGCGGTCCTGCCGACGATGGGCGGGCAGACCGCGCTGAACACCGCGCTAGCGCTGTTTAACGACGGCACGCTGGAGAAATATGGCTGCATCATGATCGGCGCGGATGCTGAGGCGATTGATAAGGCCGAGGACCGGATGAAATTCCGCGATGCGATGGACAAGATCGGGTTGCAATCAGCCAAATCCGGCATCGCGCATACCACCGATGAAGCGTTGGCGATCCTTGAGCGCACCGGACTGCCTTCGGTAATCCGCCCAAGCTTCACCATGGGCGGCACCGGCGGCGGGATTGCCTATAACAAGGAGGAATTCCTCCGCATCGTGCGCGGCGGGATCGAAGCCTCGCCCACCAACGAGGTGCTGATCGAGGAATCGCTGCTCGGCTGGAAAGAGTATGAGATGGAGGTCGTGCGTGATCGCAACGACAACTGCATCATCGTCTGCTCGATCGAGAATGTCGATCCGATGGGGGTGCATACTGGCGATTCGATCACGGTCGCCCCGGCGCTCACGCTGACTGACAAGGAATACCAGATCATGCGCAATGCATCGATCGCGGTATTGCGCGAAGTTGGTGTAGAAACAGGGGGTTCGAACGTACAGTTCGCAGTCAATCCCAAGGATGGCCGGCTGATCGTGATCGAGATGAACCCGCGCGTTTCGCGTTCATCGGCGCTGGCTTCGAAAGCCACGGGCTTTCCTATCGCCAAAGTCGCGGCAAAGCTTGCCGTTGGCTACACGCTCGATGAGATCGTCAACGACATCACCGGCGCGACCCCGGCGGCGTTTGAACCGACCATCGACTATGTGGTGACTAAGATCCCTCGCTTTGCATTTGAAAAGTTCAAGGGCGCCGAACCATTGCTCTCAACGGCTATGAAGTCTGTCGGTGAAGTTATGGCAATCGGTCGAAATTTCAAGGAGTCGCTGCAAAAGGCGCTGCGCGGGTTGGAAACCGGGCTCGATGGGTTTAACCGCGTGGTTGAGCTTGAGGGCGAAAGCCGCGACCGGATCAAGGCAGAGCTTTCGCGCGCCACGCCCGAGCGGCTGCTGGTTGTTGGGCAGGCGTTCCGCGAGGGATTTTCGGTCGAAGATATCCACGCGATCACCAGCTATGATCCGTGGTTCTTGCGCCAGATCGAAGAGATCATCGGCGAAGAGGCTCGGATCGGGCGCGAAGGGCTGCCGATCGATGCGGCGGGCCTGCGCCGCCTAAAATCCATGGGCTTTTCGGATAAGCGCCTCGCCACGCTGGCGGTGCGCTCGGGTGGCGTCGCGCAAGGGCTTGGTGAGACACAAGCCAAGCGTTCGGGGCTGCTCCATGATGTGCTCAATGCAATGGCCGGGGCCACCAGCGAGGAAGAAGTGCGCGCGCTGCGCCACCGACTTGGTGTGCGCCCGGTGTTCAAACGCATCGATAGCTGTGCGGCAGAGTTCGAGGCGGTCACGCCCTATATGTATTCCACTTATGAGAGCGGTTTATTCGGCGAACCTGAGAACGAATCTGCGCCAACCGACCGCAAAAAGATCGTTATTCTCGGCGGCGGACCTAACCGCATTGGGCAGGGAATCGAGTTCGATTATTGCTGTGTTCACGCTTGCTTCGCGCTGGAAGAAGCCGGCTTCGAAACGATCATGATCAACTGCAACCCTGAGACGGTCTCGACCGACTATGATACGTCAGACCGGCTTTATTTTGAGCCATTGACGGCAGAGGATGTCCTTGAAATCCTCGATGTTGAGCGCTCAAATGGCACGCTGGTCGGTGTGATCGTGCAGTTTGGGGGGCAAACCCCGCTCCGGCTGGCGCAGGCGCTAGAGGATGCGGGCATTCCCATTTTGGGCACATCGCCCGATGCGATCGACCTGGCCGAAGACCGTGAACGTTTTGCCAAGCTGGTTGACAAACTCGGGCTGCTCCAGCCTGCCAATGGCATAGCGCGCAGCCGCGACGAGGCGGTCGCGGTGGCCGCGCGCATTGGCTATCCGGTGCTGATGCGGCCAAGCTATGTGCTTGGTGGCCGGGCGATGGAGATCGTTGATAGCCAGGCGCAGCTCGATCATTACATTGCCACGGCGGTTAATGTTTCGGGGGACAGCCCGGTGCTGATCGATCAGTATCTGCGCGATGCGATCGAATGCGATGTCGATGCTTTGGCGGATGGCGAGCAGGTGATCGTGGCCGGTGTGCTTCAACATATCGAGGAGGCCGGCATCCATTCCGGAGACAGCGCTTGCACGCTTCCACCCTATAGCTTGTCTGCCGAAATTGTGAACGAAATGGAGCGCCAAGCCGTCCTTCTTGCCAAAGCACTTGAGGTGCGTGGGCTCATGAATATCCAGTTCGCGGTTCAGGAGGGCCTCGTCTATCTGATCGAGGTGAACCCGCGCGCCAGCCGCACGGTGCCGTTTGTGGCAAAGGCTATCGGCCAGCCAATTGCCAAATATGCTGCACGCATTATGGCCGGCGAGATGCTCGCCGATCTGCCACCGATCCGCCGTGAGATGGATTACATCGCGGTCAAAGAAGCCGTGTTTCCGTTTGCGCGCTTCCCCGGGGTCGATCCGGTGCTTTCGCCCGAAATGAAGTCCACCGGCGAAGTGATGGGAATCGACGCCACGTTCGCGGTTGCCTTTGCGAAGGCCCAGTTGGGCGCGGGTATGGTGTTGCCCCAGAATGGCACTGCGTTTGTTTCAGTGAAAGACACCGATAAACCCGTCGTCCTGCCCGCAGTGCGCAAGCTTGCCGGGCTGGGCTTTCGTATTGTCGCAACGGGAGGCACCGCACAGTATCTGGCCGAGGCGGGCGTGGTGGTTGAGCGGGTTAGTAAAGTAGCCGAAGGCCGCCCCCACATCGTCGACCGCATTATTGACGGCGATATCGCGCTGATTTTCAATACGACCGAAGGTTGGCAAAGCCACAAGGACTCCCAGTCGATTAGGGGTTCCGCGCTGCTCGGCAGAGTGCCATACTTCACCACCGCGGCCGCTTCGGTGGCGGCGGTCGAAGCGATCGAGGCTTTGCAAACCACACAGCTTGCGGTCCGATCCCTGCAGGATTATTATAAGTCGGCTTCCACCTGATCCCCGCAATGTGCCATGGTAAATTCTGGGCACAATGTGCTGATAGACTTACCGTTAGGGATCTGGTGGTTTCCTCTTGCTATGTATGCAAGGGATTGAAAGGAAAGAGGAATACGGATGGCTAGTGTTGAAAAGCTACCGATGTTGGCTGAAGGCCACGCAAAGCTGGCGACCGAGCTCAAGGCGCTTCGTGAAGAGCGCCCGCTGATTGTCGATGCGATCGAGGAAGCGCGCGCGCACGGCGATCTCTCTGAAAATGCTGAGTATCATGCGGCCAAAGAGCGTCAGGGCCAGGTTGAAGCGGCGATCAATGATCTTGAGGACAAGATCAGCCGCGCGCATATCATCGATCCCACCACGCTTTCGGGCGACCGCATCGTGTTTGGCGCAACGGTAACGCTGCTTGACGATGCCGACAAACCTGTGCGTTATCAAATCGTTGGCCAAGCTGAGGCGGACGCCAAAGTTGGCCGGATTAGCTATAATTCGCCGCTAGGCAGAGCGTTGATTGGTCGCCGCGTGGCCGACGAGATCGAAGTAACCGTGCCCTCGGGCGACCGGTTTTACGTGGTGCAGAAGCTCGAATTTATCTGAGCTTCCGCGCATTCTCGGCAGGCGGATTAGGACCGCCGATTGGATGAACAAGGCCGCGGAGAAATTCGCGGCCTTGTTCATTTAAGACGCGGGATCTTCGAGCAC
>JBBRXQ010000229.1:0-4668 GCA_038238515.1 Sphingomonadales bacterium
GGCGAAGCCGATGCGCTTGATCAAAAACTAGTAAAACGCCGCGATCTGATGACGCAAACCGCCGCTGAGCAGGGCGAACAGTTGGCTCGGCAGCTTGGTGATATGGACAGCGCAATCGCTCAGCGTCGCGCTGCCATGTCGGCTGCTGCCACCGACGCGGCAGATGCGCTGGCTGGCAGAATGGCAGAGCTTGATGGGGCAATCGAAGAACAGCGCCAGCGCCAGCTTGAAAGCGCACAGGCCCTCAGCAGCCAATGCGAGGCAATTGGCGAGCGGGTGAGCGCTTTTTCGTCCACGCTGCGCTTTTCAAGTGACCAAGGCGGTGAATCCGCTGGGGCTCTCGATGCAGCGATGCATTCGTTAAGCCAACGGATCATTGATATGCGCGCCGCGCTTGGCGGAACGGATGCTCATATCGAAAAGCTTACCGATTCTGCTGTGCGCTTGCTCGAATTGGTGCAGGCCAGCGCGGATCACACCAGCACCCAGTTGCCCGAAGCTTTGCGCAGCACCCAAGCCGGGCTCAGCAAGATCGAAGACCGGGTTCAGGCCATGCGCGACGCTTTGCGCGAGGCTGGCGACAAGGGCCGCGTACTCTCAGAACACGTCGACACCGCGCGTAACGGCATTGGCGGCGCAATGAGCGAAATGTCCGGGCTCCAGCAAGCTTTCACCAGCCTCGCGGATGAACAACAAGAACAGCTTGCGCAATTGCGCGAAACGCTTGCCTCCGCGCGCGCCGAGAGCAGCGCATTATCGCTGGAAATTGATGGAAGCCTGAGCACAGCGGTGACACAGCTTACCGAGGCTGCAAGCAAGGCCAAAGACGATTTAAGCGAAGCGACATTGCACCAGATCGAGGCGTTGGCTGAAAGTTTGGGCGAAAGAAGCAACGCTGCGATCACCCGCGTGATGCAAGGGCGCGGGGCTGAACTGATTGCCCGCCTTGAATACGCGATCGACAGCACTGCTGCGAGCAGCCGGGATACCGCGAGCCAGATGCGCGATCAGCTCGCCAAAGTTGATGAACTTGCGGCCAATTTGGAAAGCCGGGTGGCGCGCGCGCGTGAGCGCGCCGACGAGCAGATCGATAACGATTTTGCACGCCGCTCCGCGCTGATCACCGATTCGCTCAATTCCACCGCGATCGATATTACCAAGGCGATTTCTGCGGATATCTCGGAAATAGCATGGGCATCGTACCTGCGCGGCGATCGCGGTATCTTCACCCGCCGCGCGGTCTCTTTGCTGGATAATAGCGAAGTTCGGGCGGTGCAGCAGCATTACGAGAACGACCGCGAATTCCACCAGCACGTTAATCGCTACATCCATGATTTTGAATCGATGCTGCGTCAGTTGCTCTCCGCACGCGACGGCAATGTGCTCGGCGTAACGCTGCTATCGTCTGATATGGGCAAACTTTACGTCGCGCTTGCGCAAGGCATCGAGCGGCTGCGCACCTAACAGCTGCTAGGATAAGCGGCCGGATGCCGCCACTCAGCGTAATATCAGAGCAATTTCCACATCAGTGCTTCGTCGGCATAGATTGCGCCAAACCTTACCGATGCAGGCTCTGTCGCATAAACAACAAAGCCATGCCGTTCGTACAGCCGCCGCGCACGCACATTGTCGGCCATCAATGTCAGTTGTAATTGCCGCAGCCCCATCGCCTCACCGGCCGCAATCAGCGCTTCCATTAGCCGGTCTGCCGCGCCGCTGCCGCGCGCCTCGGGCGCGGCGTACATGCCCCAGATCAGGCCTTTGTGATCAAGTTTCACGCGGCTTTCACGAGCAAGTCCGCCAATCGCCAGCCATTGCCCATGACGGCGCACTGCAAACACATGCTCGTTCGCCAGTCGCTCTGCCCACGCAGCAAGCGGGACTTGCGCATCATCAGTTGGCGAAGTGCGAAAATTATCCGCATCTCCCTCCAGCCCTGCGCGGCGCATAGCGATAAATTGCACCGCATCATCGGCACCAAGTCGAACAATATCCATGCGATTAGCACTGACGGAAGGACTGGGCGAAATTGTGGCAAGGGTTAGCTTTTTTTGCGGATGCAGGCCTGTCCTCGCGAAGCTAAGACTAACTTGCTCCATCGAATGGGCATATTTTGCAAGCATCCATGTCGCACATCCGGCAAATGTTATGAGCCTCCGCGATGTCTGCCGGGAGGCTAGGCAACAATTTGATCAGGAGCGTGCTTAATGTCGCTTGCTCTGCCAGATCAAGCCTTTCGATCAGCGGTTGGAGCACGGCGGCACGATCGCGCAGCAGCGCTTGGCGGCATTTTTCGCCCGCTTCTGTAAGATAGAGCGCAACCGCGCGCCCGTCGAGCGCTGATCGCCGCTCGACCAACGCACCCGCAGCCAACTTGTCGACCAGACGGACAGTTCCCGGATGGGAAAGCTTCAGAATCCGGCGCAAACCGTCGTTCGACATACCTGGGTCTGGCCCCAAGGCAGCAAGCGCGCTGGGTGCTTCGCCGCCATGGCCCGTGGCTGCTTCAGCGGCATTGCGCATTTGATCGGCCAACCCGAGTGCGAGCGCCCCGAGCAAATTTGCTGTGTTTGGCGTGTCCATTCATTTTATGTGCGCTTTGCACTAAATATTTACAAGCCCCGTTGACATATGTGTGCGGCACGCACATAAATGTAACGTAAGCGTGATCGCCCTGATCCGCGACCTAGAATTGGGAAGGATTATTTATGTTAGAACGCAACGCAACGAACTTGAGCACCATTGGCCAGGGCATCCTGCGCTATAGTCTCGTGTTCTTTTTCATTGCCTTTGGCCTCTACAAATTCACCTCCGAGGAGGCGATAGCGATTCAGCCGCTCATGGCTAACAGCCCATTTTTCAGCTGGCTCTACAGTGTGTTTAGCGTTCAGGGTGCTTCCAATTTTATTGGCGTCGTAGAGATCACCGCAGGCGTGCTGATCGCTTTGCGCTACTGGCGACCAGGTCTGTCAGCCATTGGTAGCTTAATCAGCGTACTCGCCTTGTTATGCACACTCAGCTTCCTTTTCACCACACCCGGCCTGAACAGTGATCTTCAAGGGTTCCTGCTAAAAGATCTGACTCTGCTCGGCGCTGCGTTGTGGACCGCGGGCGAGGCCTTGATGGCGGTTCAAAGCAGGCCAATTGTTCGCACGGCAATGGCGTCAGCCTTATAAATGAGCAATTTGCTTTAAGGGCATGCGCACCGTCCCGTTAATGAAAATCGCGCGATTTTGGGATGATCCGTGCGTCCCTTGGGTGCCCTCTGATATAACCGCCACTCTGCTCACGCGCGGGTCTGGATGGCGGCTCAAATGGTTCGGCGGCTGCAAGCGCTGATACTTGTTGCGCCCCGCAATGATCCGCCCGTGCCAGCGGGGGACTCAGCGGGGCGTCTGACAGACGGGCGAGTTCTTGGCTGGCGTCGGTCAGATGCGCGGCGATCACGTGGATCACTTCGTCGTCATATTCCACTCGTCCGCGCACTTCGATCAGCCGCGACCCCATGATCACCTTGCGCTGCTTTTCCATCAGATCGGGCCAAATCACGAGATTGATCACCCCAGTCTCGTCCTCCAGCGTAATGAAACACACGCCCTTGGCGCTGCCGGGGCGCTGCCGGATCAGCACCACACCCGCCACCTGCACCGCGCTGCGCACCTTGCGCGCGCGCAGATCGCTGGCACGAACAAAGCCCCGCTCAGCCAAGCTGGCACGCAGAAATGCCAGCGGGTGCGCTTTCAAAGACAGGCGCTGAGTCTGATAATCAGCCACCACTTCTTCGCTCAGCGGCATCACGGGAAGCCGCGTTGGCATACGCTCAGACCCCTGCTCGCGCGCAGCCATCGCGGCAAACAGCGGCAGTTCCTTGGCCGCAATCAGGCTGCGCGCATCCCACAGCGCCTGCCGCCGCGCCAGCCCTATCGAGCCAAACGCATCCGCCGCCGCGAGCCGCTCAATCACCGCTGGAGACAATCCGCCGCGCTCCTTCAGCGCGCCCACATCGCCAAACCGCCCTCCCTGCTCGCGCGCTGAAACCAGCGCAGCGGCGGCATATTCGGCAAGGCCATCGATCTGTCGCATACCGAGACGAAGCGCCGCTCCACCCTTCTCCAAGGTGCAGTCCCAGACCGAATGGTTCACATCGACCGGCAGCACCGCCACGCCATGCTCCGCCGCATCGCGCACGATCTGCGCGGGCGCATAAAAACCCATCGGCTGCGAATTGAGCAGAGCGCAGGCAAACGCCGCCGGGTAATGGCATTTGAGCCAACTGGAGACATAGACTAGATGCGCAAAACTGGCGGCATGGCTTTCAGGAAAACCATATTCCCCGAAACCCTTGATCTGGTTAAAACAGCGTTGCGCAAAATCGCGATCATAACCGCGCGCCACCATGCGCTCGACCATCATATCCTGCAATTCCTCAACCATGCCTCGGCTGCGGAAGGTGGCCATCGCTTTGCGTAGCCGGTTAGCCTCAAGCCCTGAAAATTTGGCTGCATCGAGCGCGATTTTCATCGCCTGTTCCTGAAAAATAGGCACGCCCAACGTGCGCGCGAGGATCGAGGTCAGCTCATCGGGCGGCCCGTGCGCCGCACCGGGGGCCGGAATCTCAACCTTTTCCTCGCCGCGTCGCCGCTTGAGATAAGGGTGCACCATATCGCC
>JBBRXQ010000230.1:0-4657 GCA_038238515.1 Sphingomonadales bacterium
CACTTTGGCCACGACGCGGGCGACATGGTGATCATCGCCGCCGCCGCTGCGCTGCAAGACGAAGGCGTGTTTGCGGCGCGGATCGGCGGCGAGGAATTTGCGCTCTTGGTTTATACTGACCGCGCGGCGGAGTTGGCCGAACGGCTGCGCGCGCGCCTGTCGCTGCGTATCGCGCGCGATGTGCCAGGGCTCGATGGCCCAGTCACCGCGAGCGCGGGGCTGGCGTGGACCCTGCCGGGAATGACATTCGACGCCATGCTCAAAGCCGCCGATCTGCAACTGTACCGGGCCAAGGGAGAAGGCCGTAACCGACTGTCGGTGGCCAAGGATCAGCAGGCCGCCCAATCCGGCGCCCAGCTAATCAGCTCCGCAGCCGCCTAAGGCTCTCCTCGCGCCCGATCAGCGGCAGCATCGCGGCCATATCCGGCCCATGCTCCAACCCCGTCAGCGCGCGGCGCAGCGGCATAAACAGCGCCTTGCCCTTGCGCCCCGTGCTCTCTTTCAGAATGCCCGTCAGCGCGCGCCAAGGATCTGCAGACCAATCCACGCCTTGCGCCGCCTCCAGCGCTGCCGCCAGAAAACCGCGCGTTTCATCGTCAAACACGGGCGGCGTGATCGGCCCGGTAACCAACTGCCACCAGCCTGCTGCCTCATCGATATGCGCCAGATTGGGCCGGATCGCTTCCCACGCCGCCTCGCCCATGCCTTCGGGCAGCAGATGGCTCACCCGCGCAAACGGCAGCCGGTGCACAATCGCGGCGTTCACCCGGTGAAGATCGGCATCGTCAAACCGCGCCGGCGCACGGCCAAACCGCGATAGGTCAAAGCTCGCCGCCAGAGCCGCCACATCCAGCGTAGGATCAACCGGATCAGACGTGCCCAGCCGCGCCAGCAGCGCCACAATCGCCTCGGGCTCGATCCCCGCCTCGCGCAAATCCGCCATGCCCAGCGCGCCAAGGCGTTTGGACAGCTTGCCCTCCGCGCCCGTCAGCAATGCCTCATGCGCAAAACGCGGGCAAGCCGCCCCCAGCGCCTCAAACATCTGCACCTGCGTCGCGGTGTTAGAAACATGGTCCTCGCCGCGCAGCACATCGGTAACGCCCATCTCGGCATCGTCGATGGCAGAGGGCAGCATATACAGCCACGAACCATCCGCGCGGCGCACCACCGGATCAGACATCGCGCGCGGATCAAACGACTGGGGTCCGCGAATCCCGTCAAGCCAGGCAATCGGCGCATCATGATCGAGCAAAAAGCGCCAGTGCGGCGCGTCGCCCGCCGCCGCCTTGGCCGCATGATCCGCCTCGCTCAGCGCCAGCGCGGCGCGGTCATAAATCGGCGGCAGCCCGCGCCCCAGCAACACCTTGCGCCGCAGATCAAGCTCCTGCGATGTTTCATAACAGCGATAAATCCGCCCCGCCGCGATAAGTGTGTCAAACGCCGCCTCATAAATCGCAAAGCGCGCCGATTGCCGCTTCTCGCCATCATGATCCAGCCCCAGCCACGCCAGATCAGCCCGGATCGCCTCCACATACTCCTCGCGGCTGCGCGCCGCATCGGTATCATCAATCCGCAACAAAAACCGCCCGCCCTCCCGCTTGGCCAGCAGCCAATTGTGCAAAGCAGCGCGCACATTGCCAACATGCAGCTTGCCAGTGGGCGATGGGGCGAAACGGGTGGTGGTGGTCATGATATGGGGCCGTCGGAAAAATGGATTGTTCGGTTCGATGATCTCTAATGCGCTAACCCGCCATAAGGAAAGGTCCAAAGCATCAGCGCCATCCGCCCACGGGCAATCATCACCTCACCGCGCCGCAACTCGCCATGATATCATGCCGCCCATTCGCGACCGGCGCGTTCCATAGATGGCGGTGTTAGCGTTGTTCACCAATGCAAATCTCGGCCCACCACCACGCGCACGGAATGAGGCGAGCGGCGGACCGACCCGGCCAAACATTCCGCGCCGCGCCCCGCAATGGCCCCGCCAACCGCAATCCGCTCCGCGATTTTGGCACCCATCGCCAACCGAACATCAGGAAGCGCGGCAAGAATATCGTCGATGGATGAAATCGGGTTGGCCATGGCAGCAACTTATTCCAAGACAGCCAAATAACGCAAAAACCCCGGCAGTCGGCGTAGGCAGTCGGCCATCGTGAAATTGAGCCTTTGGGCCTGACCTATCGTTTGGAGCGCAACGCGTGAGCTTCTGATACCGACCAGCTCAAGTCGTTCGTCGAGCGAGCGGTGGGTGGCCATTCTGGATGAAGCAGGTCATTCGAATGGCACAAATCGGGTTATCGGCAGTCGCTTGAGACCGGTCGTTTCGCAAATAGCGGTATCCTCTTGATGTGGTTATTTCGGGCACCCCCGATTTCCCGCATGAATTCGGGAGACAGTATACTTAACTTCCTGCTGGTGAAAAACCTGCCGCTGGCATTCCCCGCAGGAATGGTGGTTTTGTCCCAGACTTGGACATTTCGTCCTGCTAACATGAGTGCCTGCTTCGGGTCTCATTCCGACGTTCAGACTGACCAGCTAACAAACAGACTGGTCCACTAACAAAACTATCTCCGCAGTTCGCCCTCGCGCTTGGTTAGCGGCCAGTTATGCTGCGCCGCGCGCCCATTGCTCGCTTGCAGCGTGCCAGTGGTCGAGGGGGCGAAACGAGGGGCGGCGGTCCCCCGCGATTGATAGCAACTGTGGCGGGCCAGATCAGGCGGGCCAGATCAGGCGGCCAGATCAGGCGGGCGTGGCGCTCAGCAAAGCTACCGCGTGGAGTGTGCTGTTATAGAGCGCTTGCTGGCGGTCTTGCCGCACAAAGCCATCGATTGACCGGAAAAAGCCGGCGTGATCGGCATGCAAGGCCGCGCGGCTCATCGCCGCAAGGGTCGCCTCGTCCGGACTCAGCGACAGGCAGCATGGGCCGTTGAATGTGAACGGTTCGGGCCAGGAGTCCACAACGGTCACGATAAGATCGTGAACCGCGCAGGCGGCTTCGGTGCTGCGAAAGCGCTGCGCCAGTTCGGGCACCGGATCGCGCGCCGCGCGCTCAAATTGCGCGCAAAGCCGCAATGCCACGACCAATCGCAACCCGCTCAGCGGCAAAGCGCGGATATCCTGCGGGCGTCCAAGCGCATCAATTTGCGCGGCAAATGCGCTTTGCTGAGTGGGATTGGGCACATGGGTTCCTTGCGTGTTGAAAGGGAGTTCCACACATATCTATGAATGCAGCTTCCTGCTGTCAATGATAATGATTATCAATAACAAGAACGGCGCTGAAGCCGACTTTCGTCTTCGCCATGGTGCTTCACATGGCTGAACTTAGTGCACTTTGGCGCAATCACCACCCAACCGCAGTGGCCCCACAAAGCCCCGCTCAGCCGCCCGTCCGAAAGCCATGCGTGATCGGATAGCGCCGATCACGACCGAAATTGCGCGCGCCTAGCTTCACGCCCGGAGGTGCCTGCCGCCGCTTGTATTCGGCCAGATTGAGCAGCCGCTCGATCCGCGCCACCGTGCCGTGATCAAAGCCATCGGCGACAACCTGTTCCACGCTCTTTTCGTTCTCGACCAGCCCTAGCAGGATCGCATCGAGCACCTCGTATGGCGGCAGCGAATCCGAATCTTTCTGATCGGGGCGAAGCTCGGCGCTAGGCGGCTTGGTGATGATCCGCTCGGGCATCACCGCGCCTTCTGGCCCCATGCCGATCTTGGGCCGCTGCCGGTTGCGCCATTCGCAGATCGCGAAGACGGTGGTTTTATACGCGTCTTTCAGCGGATTATAGCCGCCGTTCATGTCGCCATAGATCGTGGCATAGCCCACGCTCATTTCGCTCTTGTTGCCCGTGGTCACCAGCATCGGGCCAAACTTGTTGGATAGCGCCATCAGCGTGGTGCCGCGAATGCGCGACTGCAGGTTTTCCTCCGCCAGATCGGGATTGCGCCCGGCAAAGGCTGGAGCAAGCATCTCGGCAAATCCGTCCACCGCCGGCTGGATACCAATTGTGTCGAGCCGTACGCCGAGCATGGCGGCACAGCCCGCCGCATCCTCCAGGCTTTCGGCGCTGGTGTACTGGCTGGGCATCATCACGCACCACACGCGGTCCGCGCCCAGCGCATCGACCGCGATCGCGGCGCAGACCGCCGAATCGATCCCGCCCGATAGCCCCAGCACCACGCCGGGAAAGCGGTTGGTGTTCACATAGTCGCGCAGCGCGAGCACCATCGCGGAATAGATGTCTTCGGGATGTTCGGCCAGTTCGGTAACCTCGCCGGGTTCGCAGCGCCAGCGGTGGCCCCGGCCATAGGGCACGCGCCGCCACACAGTGTCTACCACGGCCTCCTGCCAATCGGGCATTTGCACCCACACCGCGCCCTCGGCCCCCACTACGAAGCTGGCGCCATCGAACACCACTTCGTCTTGCCCGCCCACGCGGTTTACAAAGGCCAGCGGGATGCCGGTATCCATCGCGCGGCGCTTGGCCACGCCATCGATGCGCAGCACATTTTTGTCGATCTCATAGGGGCTGCCGTTCACGCAGAGGAAGATCTCAGCGCCTTGGCTCGCCAGATGGCGGCACACATCGCCGTGCCAGATATCCTCGCAGATCGGCAGGCCCAGCTTGGCCCCGCGAAACTCCACCGGCTCGGGCAGCGG
>JBBRXQ010000231.1:0-4655 GCA_038238515.1 Sphingomonadales bacterium
CTTCTACCGCGCTGTTGTACGATCGTTCAATAGAATTTTGGCAAGAGCAAGTTGACGCGGGATTCGGTTTATGGGTGATCAATCTGCCATCGCGGCGCTGGCGGCATCTGAGCATGATCCCGATGCGGATTGGAGCCTGCCCGGCTGGCTTTACGCCGATCCTGAAAACCATGCGGTGGAGATGGAGCGGGTGATCCGCCCTTCGTGGCAGATCGTGTGCCACGAAAGCGATCTGGCGCAGCCGGGTGATTATCGCACGCTCGATTATATCGGCGAGAGCGTGATCGCGGTGCGCGGCGAGGATGGCGTGATCCGCGCGTTTGCCAATGTTTGCCGCCACCGAGCGATGCGGCTGGTGGAGGGCCCGTCTGGTTGCACCAAAAAGCTGATTTGCCCCTATCACGCCTGGGCTTATGAAACTGATGGACGGCTAACGGGCGTGCCGATGAAGGGCGATTATCCCGCGCTGAAGCTGGAGGAGAACGGCCTTGCGCCGCTTGCGCTGGAGATTTGGCACGGGTTTGTGTTTGTGCGGCTGGCCGATGCGGGCTTCCCCTCAGTGGCCGAAATGATGGCCCCGTATGAGGCCGAGGTCGCGCCCTATCGGTTCGCCGATATGCGCCGGATCAGCGACGTGCGGCTGCGCCCGCGCGATGTGAATTGGAAGAATGTCGGCGATAATTACTCCGACAATCTGCACATTCCGGTGGTGCACGATGGGCTCGTGCGGATTTTCTCCAAATCCTATGCAATTGAGGCGCAGGAATGGGTCGACCGGATGAAGGGCGATTTGGTGGACAAGCCATCGCCGCTGTTTTGGGAGCGATTTTATCAGGCGCACCTGCCCTGCGCGGAGCATTTGCCCGAGGAGGGCCAGCGCCGCTGGCTCTATTACAAACTCTGGCCCAATATCGCGTTTGATATTTATGCCGATCAGATCGATTTTATGCAGTGGCTGCCCACCAGCCCCACGACCTGTGTGCTGCGCGAAATGGCCTATGCGCTGCCCGATAGCTCGCGCGAAATGAAGCTGGTGCGATATGCCAATTGGCGGATTAACCGCGTGGTCAACAAGGAGGATACTTGGCTGATCGAGCGCGTGCAGCAAGGTATGGCTTCGGCCAGCTATGGTGCGGGGCCGATTGGCACCAGCGAAGTGTGCCTGCGCAGCTTTGCCCGCAAAATCCGCGCGCTGACGCCCGAGGCGAGATTGCATAAAGCGCCGCCTGCGGGGTGGTCGAAGAAGTAAACAAAAGCCCACCCCCACCCCCTCTCGCCAGCGGGAGGGGGGAAGAAAACACAACATAGTCCCCCTCCCGCTGGCGAGAGGGGTTAAGGGTGGGCCTCAGCGCACCGAACATTCGAAAGAGCACACAATGACCAATCGTTACGACGCGCTCATCATCGGCGGAGGCCACAATGGCCTCGTTTGCGCTTTTTACCTCGCAAAAGCGGGCATGAAAGTGCGCGTGCTAGAACGCCGCGACATCATCGGCGGGGCCTGCGTGACCGAGGAGTTTCACCCCGGCTTTCGCAATTCCACCCTCAGCTACACCGTCAGCCTGCTGCGGCCCAAGGTGATCGCTGACATGAAGCTGCACGAACGCGGCTACCGGATCATCGAGCGCACGATCAGCAATTTCTTTCCGTTTGAGGATACCTACCTCAAGCTGGGCGGCGGCGCGGGACGCACCGAGGCAGAGTTTGCGCGCTTCTCGCAAAAGGATGCCGACAATTACCGCGCTTATGACGCGGCGCTGGAAAAAGTGGCGCAAGTGCTGCGCGATATCGCGCTGCAAACCCCGCCAAATCTGGGCGGCGGGGTGCGCGCGATGCTCTCGGCGGCGCAACAGGGCTGGCCGCTGGCCAAGATGGACATGAGCACGCAGCGCGATCTGCTCGACATTTTCACCAAGTCGGCGCGCGATTTCCTCGATGGCTGGTTTGAACACGACTATGTCAAAACCGCGTTTGGCTTTGATGCGGTGGTGGGCAATTATGCGGGCGTTTCCACCGCAGGCAGCGCCTACGTGCTGCTTCACCACGTGTTTGGCGAAGTGAACGGCAAGCTGGGCGCATGGGGCCACTCGGTCGGCGGCATGGGCGCGATTACGCAAGCGATGGCAGCTGCCTGCGCCGAATATGGCGTGGAAATGAGCTTGGAAGCGCCGGTAGACAAAGTCCTTGTTAACAACGGGAAGGCCACCGGCGTCAAGCTGGCGAGCGGCGAGGAGCTTTTTGCGCCCATCGTCGCGGCCAATGTCGGCCCGGCGATGCTTTTCCGCCAGATGGTCGACGCCGCCGATCTTGACGCTGATTTCAACCGCCGGATCAAGGGCTACAAGACCGGATCGGGCACCTTCCGCATGAACGTGGCGCTAAGCGAGCTGCCCAGCTTCACCGTGTTGCCGGGCAAGGAAAAGGCCGAGCACCATACCGCCGGGATCATCATCGCACCGGGCATGGACTATATGGACCGCGCGTTTGACGATGCCAAAGTGCAGGGCTGGTCGAAAAAGCCAATCATCGAGATCAAGCTGCCTAGCACGGTGGATGACAGCCTGGCGCCCGCAGGCCAGCATGTTGCCAGCCTGTTTTGCCAGCAATTTGCGCCCGAATTGCCAAATGGGCAGTCGTGGGACGATGCGCGCGAAAAGGTCGCAGACCTGATTATCGACACGGTGAACGACCACGCGCCAAACTTTAAAGCCGCCGTGCTCGGCCGCCAGATCCACTCGCCGCTCGATCTCGAGCGCAAATTCGGCCTGATCGGCGGCGACATCTTCCACGGCCAAATGGGCCTCGACCAACTCTACGCCGCGCGGCCCGTGCTGGGCCACGGCGACTACCGCTCGCCGATCAAGGGCCTGTATATGTGCGGCAGCGGCACGCATCCCGGCGGCGGCGTTACCGGCGCACCGGGGCACAATGCGGCGGCAGAGATTTTGCGCGACCGCTCAGTAGTGTGGAAAGCGTTGCACCGGGCGCGCTGATCCGCAGAAGCAGAGGCAAAGCGCGGCCCCCAAACGCGCGCAATGATCGTTTCCGATTGCGGATAGAAGCGAGTACGTCCTCCATATAGAAGCCAAAAGTTGGCTTATGGAGGGCGCGATGCAACCCAGAATGTCTGCTATCGGCGCAGCGCTGCTCCTCGTTTTGCTTGGTGGCTGCAAGCTATCCCAGAAGGAGCAGCCTTCAGACGCAGCATCGGAAGCGGCCGACGCCTCGCTTGCCCCTTCGGAAGTGTTGCCAACGTCCATCGCCGGGTTTGGGCTGTTGCCGCCCTTTTCGCCGATTACCGGCTCGCTCGCGCCTGCACCGGCGCAGCCCGGTGATATTGAAGGCAGCCACGATACTAGCTTTCTCAAGCGGTTCGCAGGTTCCCAGATTATCGGCTATATTGTGCATCCTTTTGATCGGATCACGTTGTACGATGGATCAAGTAGCACCGGGCCAGACCATGCCGCGCCGACTGAAGGCGAGGTTACCCGCCTAATCTACCGCGTTCCCGCCGGGCATACCGCGCTCGAAGTGCTGCGCAATTATCAGGATGTTGCGCGGGGCGCGGGGATGTCGCAGATCAATGAAATCGCCTGCGTTTCCAATTTTTCGTACTTTACGGGAACCGTGTTCGATCAAATCAAGTTTGGCGCGATGACCAGCCCGTTTTCCGTCGGCGGTGCAAAGCCAGGCAATGAGCGGCCATGGTGCTACTTTACCGCAAAGGGTTCGGTCGACGGGCAACCATTCGGTTTGGCCGTTACGATCGCGGAGAAGCACCTCTATCTCTCCGGAAAGGGCCAGGACGGAAAGCCAATCGCTTACAAGGATGGCGAAGTGGTGGTGCTGGTCGATACCGTGTTGGCCAAGGCCGCGAGCAATCAGATGGTTATGGTGAAGGCCGCCGATATTGCAGGCGCGCTAGCCAGCAGGGGCACGGTTGATCTTTACGGCCTTTATTTCGCCCCTGATACGAACGAGGTGAAGCCTGAAAGCGGGCCAATGTTGTCTGAAATCGCCAACTTGCTCAAAATCGATCTTGCACTGCGGCTTGAAGTCGCAGGTCACACTGACAACAGCGGCACGCCAGAACAGAGCATGGCCTCGTCGCAGGCCCGCGCCAATGCTTTGGTCAAGGCGCTAGTTTTGCGCTACGGGATTGATCCGAAGCGATTGCTGGCCAAAGGGTATGGCGGCACTTTCCCGCTCGCGCCAAATGACAGCGCTGCGAATATGGCCAAGAACCAGCGCGTGACGTTGCGGAAACTTTAAGGATAAGTTTGCAGTAACTGCCCAAGCGGCTGCGTGGCTGGCCTGCCAAAATATAACGCTGCGGCGCAGAAACCCGCTAGCTAGGCGGCGGCGCGGGCTTTGGTGGGGGCCGTCTGCGCCGCTTTTACTTGATTGCGGCCAGTCTGCTTGGCGTGAAACAGGGCATGATCGGCGCGCTCTAGCGCAATACTGGGGACTGCGTCTTCGGCCTCAAGCATGGCCACGCCAATGCTGATCGTGCAACGATGATCGCCCAGGCATGGCAAGCGCATTGCCTCAACCGCCGCGCGCATGCGTTCGGCCACGACCAAAGCGTCGTCCAGCGTGGCACCGGGCAGGATCGCGACGAATTCTTCGCCGCCATAACGGCCGAACCAGTCTGA
>JBBRXQ010000232.1:0-4650 GCA_038238515.1 Sphingomonadales bacterium
AACTAGCCCGCGATCATCATGCTGGCCATGAAGCTCAACCAGACTGCGCGCCATCTCGCGCAGCAGCGCAACGCCGACCGGTTGATCGTTGACAAATGCCTTGCTGCCACCATCGGCCTTTACCCGTCGCTTCACGATCAAAGGTTCGCCCATTTCGATCTCGATGTCAGCTTCAGAGAATATCGCGCGCAAAGCTTCAGTCAGGTGATCAAACTCAAACGTCGCGGTAACAATTGCCTGCTCTTCCCCAGCGCGGACCAGCCCGGCTTCCGCGCGGTCGCCTAGAACGAGGCCGAGCGAATCGAGCAAGATCGACTTGCCGGCGCCGGTTTCGCCCGTCAAAACGCCCAGTCCGCCGGTGAATGCAAGATCGAGCGTTTCGATCAAGACGATATTGCGGATGGAAAGAGTGGTGAGCATTGCGATTGGCTATTAGCGCCTAGTAGCGCCGAAGTCACCATTTGTTCCGCAACTCATACATCACGCACTTTGCGCCCGCTTGACGGCTGTTTCATTCTAATGACACACTGCAACGTGAACGAAACGTGATTGTGACAAAGAATGCCCACGGTCACCACTCTGCAAAGGGGCATCTAATGCCGCACCAAGCAAAATTTCGGGGCAAAGTCCCCTCTGTAGCCGAACTAACAACCTCTATCCCAGCGTGGCTCGAACTGCCCGAACCGCGCGGTTTCCGGCCCAAGCGCAGGGTACGCACGGTGTGGATCTCAGACGTGCACCTGGGCACCCCCGGCTGCAATGCCGATATGCTGATTGATTTTCTTGCCTCGATTGAATGCGAAACTTTGTATCTTGTTGGCGATATTTTGGATGGCTGGCGCTTGTCTCGTGGTTGGTATTGGCCCGATGCGCACAATGAAGTTATTCGCCGCATTCTCAAAATGGCTCATCGCGGCACCCGAGTAGTGCTGATCGCGGGCAATCATGACGAAATGCTGCGCCCCTATGCGGGCCTCAGTTTTGGCGGAGTGGAGTTGGCGCTGCGGGCCATTCACGTCACTGCTGATGGGCGGCGACTGTTGGTGACTCACGGCGATGAATTTGATGGCATCGTGCTTTATGCGCGTTGGCTCGCATTTTTGGGCGACAAGGCTTACGAAATTTTGCTCAAGGCCAACCGCTGGGTCAATCTGGTCCGCCGCCAATTCAAGCTGCCGTATTGGTCGCTGTCATCATATATGAAAAAGCGCGTAAAAAACGCGGTGCAATATATCGGTGCCTATGAAGAGGCCGTGGCGCATGCAGCGCGCGATATGGGCGTTGAAGGCGTGGTTTGCGGCCATATCCATTGCGCAGAAATTCGCCAGATTGACGATGTAACATACTACAACGATGGCGATTGGGTCGAAAGCTGTACCGCGCTGGTTGAAGATTTCCAAGGCGCAATGACGATTGTCGATTGGGCCGATGTCTGCGCGAATGAAGCACAAGCGGTCGCGGCACGCGGCGAAGAGGCAAAAACTTCGCGTACGAAGGAAGATGCATGAGGATCGCGATCTGCACCGACGCTTGGCACCCACAAGTAAACGGAGTCGTGCGAACGCTGGCGACCACAGTTGATCGGCTGGAAGCGCTTGGTCACGAAGTGGCCATGGTAACACCGAACGAATTTTTTACGTTCGGCATGCCGGGTTACCACGAGATCAGGCTGGCCATGCTGCCGCGCTTCGGCACCCGCCGTAAATTGCGCAAGTTTGCGCCTGATATCGTCCACATTGCTACAGAAGGGCCGATCGGATGGAGCGCAAGAAACTGGTGTAAAGCCAATGGTGTTCCGTTCACCAGCGCTTTCCACACCCGCTTTCCTGATTATGCCGCGATGCGCACTGGCCTCAGTCCAGCTCATTTTTGGCCGATTATGCGCCGTTTTCATCAACCTAGTTATGCGGTGCTGGTTTCAACAACAGGGCTTGCCGCCGAATTGGCCGGGCAAGGCATTCACCAAACTGCGCTTTGGTCGCGCGGCATCGATGCCAGCGTCTTTCATCCTGACCATCAACCGCTGGATGCGCTGAGGAACTTGCCCCGGCCGATCATGCTCAATGTTGGGCGCGTGGCAGTAGAGAAAAACCTCACCGCCTTTCTTGATGTCGATATGCCCGGAACCAAAGTTATCGTTGGCAATGGCCCTGATCTTGCAGAATTGCGCGCACGATACCCGGACGTTCATTTCACTGGAGCGCTTTCGGGAACAACTTTGGCACGTGCTTACTGCTCTGCGGATGTTTTTGTTTTCCCTAGCCTGACGGATACGTTTGGACTGGTGATGATCGAGGCATTGGCTTGCGGGGTGCCGGTGGCAGGCTTCGCCGTTCCGGGGCCGCTCGATATCATCGGAGCGAATGGGCGCGGGCCGTGCAGCGAATTGCCCGTTTCAGTAGGCGCGCTAGATGAAGATCTTCCCAGCGCGATCGCGGCGGCTCTGCTGTGCGAACGCACTGCCGCGATAGCATATGGCGCAAGCTATAGCTGGGAAAACGCCACCGACCAGTTTTTGACGGCGCTAAGCGATGCTGCTGCGTCGCGAACAGCAAAAATCGCCGCATAACCTAGCTCCAGTCTTGCTAATGGTGCGCTAAGCCGAGCGGTCCATCATTTAGCTGGCAGTTGTGCCGGGAGCTTTGTTGTTCATCAGTTTATAAGCGCGCGCATACCATTCGCCGCCGGGATAGTTGTTATCCAAGACCGCTGCCGCTTTTTGAGCTTCTTGCGGCAACCCAAGCGCGAGGTAGCTTTCGACAAGTCGATAGAGTGCCTCGGGCGTGTGGCTTGTCTGCTGATACTTGTCTACCACGGCACGAAATCGCAACGAACTGGCCAGCCACTTTCCGCTTCGCTGATAGTATCGGCCGATTTCCATCTCCTTGCCTGCCAAATGATCGTTAACAAGATCGAGTTTGAGCCTAGCATCGCTGGCGTATTTGGTCGAAGGATATCGCCGGGTTACTTCAGTAAGCGCAGTGAGTGCTTCCTGCGTGATCTTTTGGTCGCGTGTTACGTCGCTAATCTGCTCATAATAGCATAAAGCGACTAGATAATATGCGTAAGGTGCGTCCTTGTTTCCTGGATGAATAGAAAGGAAACGCTGCGAAGCCTGCACTGATTTGGGATAGTCGCGCGCCGCATAATAGCTAAATGCACTCATCAGCTGGGCGCGCCGCGCCCATGGCGAGTAAGGATGTTGACGCTCCACCTCGTCAAACAAGGCGGCTGCCTGCTTTGGATCGCCGCGATTTAGTCGTTCGCGGGCGGCAGCATAGAGCGTATCTACGTCGCGTGCGACATAGGCGACGTCCTTCTTCGCCTTGGTTCCAGCGCAACCGCCTGTCACTCCTATGGCAACAGTGGCGGCGGCAATAACGGCGAGGCGCAGCGGTGTGCGGCCGATAGCTTTTAAGATCATTTGCGCTCTATAGCCAGCAGCCCCGCCAACGCCAAGTAAACTTAAGCCGTCCCTGCGAAAAGCGGCTAAGTTTCGATCAACTCTTCCGGGATGGCATCATCATTTGCATAAGCTGGTTCAAGCGCAATGGGATCAGCTAATGTCACTCGGTCAAGCATCGCTGCCATTTCATCGCGCAGTTGAAGCATCACAGCGCGCAAACGACATGACGCCTCGGGCAAGCAATTGGCGCAATGCTCATGTGCGTTACGGCTAGCACATGGGGTAAGCGCAAGGCTCCCTCGAGTTAGCCGAATAATGTCGCCATAACGGATATCGATTGGCTGAAGCGCCAACTCATATCCCCCGTCGCGCCCACGATGCGAGGCGACAACGCCTTCGCGCGCCATTTCCGATAAAATCACCGTAAGAAATTTGCGCGGGATATTTTGAGCCTTGGCGATCGCATCAAGGCGCACAGGACCCTGCCCGCACGTGTCGGCTAAGTGTTGCAGCGCTCGAATGGTATATCGCGTTTTCTGCGAGAGCATAACGCGTGAATGGCTGTTTCCGCGAGAAAGTCAACGGCATTAGTAGTCATTAAATTTCGCGAAAATAGGTTGGTTCAACGCGCAGCTTGTTCGAGGTAGGCAATCAGATCAGCGCGATCTTGCACATTGGGAAGGCCGGCAAAGGGCATCCGCGACCCAGGAACATACTTCATCGGACTCGTCAGGAATTGGTCCAGCGTCGCTGCGTTCCAAACCAAGTTCGAACCCTTCAGCGCCGGAGAATAAGCGAAGCCTGTCACGCTGCCAGACTTGCGCCCGATAACGCCTTTCAGCGATGGGCCGAGACGGGTGGCGCCAGTGTTCAGATCATGGCAGGCTACGCACCGCGCGAACACAGTTTTGCCGTGAACCGGATCATTGCCCGCAGCTACAGCACTGCCTGTCGCAAGCACCGCCATCAGACCTGAAATTACCAAACTTGCGCCAACCATCTTCATACGACCAACTCCATTCCTAGGCTTGTTGTGACATCATCAGCCTGAGCGCTGGCTTAACGAACTTGACGCGAGACTTTGGACTAAGGCCAACTGGGCATACACAAAATAATCACTGCCGGATCAAATAATCAAATGCAGAAAGCGCAGATTTGGAGCCCTCCCCCATCGCTGTGACGATTTGCTTATAGGGCACTGTCGTTGCGTCACCAGCGGCAAACACCCCCTTAAGGCTGGTCGC
>JBBRXQ010000233.1:0-4649 GCA_038238515.1 Sphingomonadales bacterium
GCTGGCGATAGCAATCGGTGAATTGGTCGATGACGCTGTGGTCGGTGTCGAAAACGTCTATCGCCGATTGCGCGAGAACGCCGCCAGCGACGAACCGCGTGCTTCTCTGGCCGTTATTGCGCATGCAACTAGCGAAGTTCGCTCGGGGATCATCTATGCGACGGCGATCATCATCCTTGTCTTCCTGCCCCTGTTCTTCCTTGGCGGAGTCGAGGGGCGATTGTTCAGCCCGCTGGGCATTGCTTATGTCATCTCAATTCTCGCCAGCCTGATCACCTCGATCACGCTGACCCCGGTGCTCTGTTATTATCTGCTGCCCAAGCTTGCCGCAGGCCATGCCGAGGCGGACGCCGGCTTGGTCAAACGGCTAAAGGCGGTCAATCGCCGCCTGCTTGGTTGGGGTTTCAGCCGGTCGCGACCGATCCTGATCGCAGGCACAATTGCCACGGGCTTTGCGCTTGTTGGCGCATATAACTTGCCGCGTGCGTTCTTGCCGCCGTTCAATGAGGGCAGCTTCGTCGTCAATGTGACGTTTCAGCCAGGCCTATCGCTTGCCGAATCGAGCAAGTTGGCAACAACCGCCGAGCGGTTATTATTACAGATCCGGGAGATCGCCTCTGTCAGTCGCCGCACTGGTCGCGCTGAACTCGATGAGCACGCCGAGGGTGTCCATTCGACTGAGATCGACGTTGCATTGAAACCAGACACAGCAAGCCGTGAAAAGGTCGCAAGTGAAATCCGCGAGCGGCTGGCGATCCTGCCGGGTTCAATTGCGGTTGGCGCACCGATCGGCCACCGGCTGGAGCATCTTTTGTCAGGCGTTCAGGCCCAGATCGCGATCAAGATCTTCGCCGAAGACCTTGATGCGCTGCGCACCGCGGCGGAGACCTTGCGGTCGCGGATCGCGACGGCGCCGGGCATCGTCGATCTCACGGTCGAGCGACAAGTGCGCGTGCCGCAGGTTGATATCCGCGTCGATTACGACCGCGCCGCTTCGTACGGTGTCGCGCCTGCGGCGGTCGCCGAGGCAGTTGAGACCCTATCGAATGGCAAGATCGTCAGCGTCATCGTCGATGGACTGAAGCGCTATAATGTGGTGCTGCGGCTGCCGGACAACGAACGCACAACAACTGCTCTGTCCGACCTGCTGATCGAGACGGCGCAGGGGCCGGTTCCCCTGCGCAACTTGGCGGAAGTGCGCGAGGTCGACGGCCCGAACCAAATTCTCCGGGAAAATAGCCGCCGCCGCATCGTGCTCTCCGCCAATGCCGCGCCGGGCGCGAATCTTGGCGCCATTGTCAACGTCATCGACACCGAAGTCGCTAAGCTGAAACTGCCGCCTGGCGGATCAGTTAGTGTGGAGGGCCAGTTTCAGGCGCAGCAGCAGGCGGCACTGACGATCGGCGGGCTAAGCTCAATCTCGTTCCTGATGATTTTCGCGCTGCTGTTCACGCGCTACCGCTCGGCTATTCTGGCGCTCATCATCATGGCCGGGGTGCCGATGGCGCTGGTTGGGTCAGTGGCGGCACTTTGGATCGCCGGGTTGCCGCTGTCTGTCGCGAGCCTGGTTGGGTTCGTCACGCTGACCGGGATCGCTGCGCGAAACGGGATCCTTAAGATCAGCCACTATATCAATCTGGTGCTGCACGAGGGCGAAAGCTGGGGCGATGCGATGATCGTTCGCGGCACGCTGGAACGGCTCACCCCAGTGCTGATGACGGCACTCGGCGCGGGGCTTGCGCTGGTCCCGCTGCTGATCGGTGCCGACGCGCCGGGCAAGGAAATTCTCCATCCGGTTGCGGTGACGATCTTTGGCGGGCTGCTCTCAGCGACGCTGCTCGACGCACTCGTCACGCCGGTCCTTTTTGGCCTTTACGGTCGTCAACCGCTCGAACGACTGGTCGCCGATGCGCGCGCCAGCGGCAGCACCGATGCATTCTAAACGATGAGGAACCACCGATGAAAAACAATCCGTTATCGATCTCATTCCTGGCTTTGGCGCTTGCCAGTTGTGGCGCGGCCAATGACGCCAACAAAGCAGCTACGGTTGCCGGAAATGACGCAGCGATGAGCGATCACATGGACATGGGCGGTATGGCCATGGGCAAGCATCACGAAGGCGCCGCCTCGATGAAGCTTGCGTTGGCGCCCGCCGGGGCCTTCACCGAAGGCAAGGCGCAATCTGTGATATTGACGCTGACGGATCTTGCCAGCGGCAAGCCAATGGGACCGGACGATATCGCGCTCGCCCATACCAAAAAGCTGCATCTGCTGATCGTCGATGGCAGTCTCAGCGACTATCAGCATATCCATCCGCAGCCCGATAAATCGAAGCTTGGCACCTGGCAGTTTGATTTCGCGCCGCGCTTTGGCCGAACCTACAAAGTCTGGGCTGATGTTACCCGTCCAGACGGCGCGCAGGAATATGTCGGGACAGATTTGGTGGCTGGCGTGCAGCCCGCGCCAAAGCCTAGCGCGGCGGTTGTGACCAAAGCAGAGATGAATGGACTGACTTTTTCGTTGTCATTTTCGCAGGCACTGAAAGTAGGTCAAGCCGCCCAAGGCACGATCGGCATCACTGATAGCAAGACTGGGCAGTCGTTCGCTGGTCTGCAACCGATCATGGGCGCGTTCGGGCATATTGTCGCCTTTGCGGGCGACTGGAATTCGATAGAGCATGTTCATCCGCTAGGCGCAGAGCCAAAACTGGAAAGCGAACGCGGTGGCCCGGTCATCCGGTTCCATATCCAGCCTCAGCAAGCCGGCATTTTGAAGCTGTTCGCGCAAATCAAAGCGAACGGCAAGGAAACCATCGTCCCCTTCACGCTTGTGGTAGCGCGGTGATATGATGAAACATGCATTGAATGGAAAGGCACGGCGATGAACGATCTGGATGACATGCTGGCACGGCTTGCATCGATGCCAACCCCTGCTGCACTTGGGCTCATTGACGACCCGGTTATCGACCGAGTTCGTGCATTATCGATGCGCCGCGAACCATCGGTAGCCTTGGTTGGCGGCGGCTCAGCAGCGATCGCACTTTTGCTTGGCGTCGCCGTTGCCGGAGTGGTTGCCGAGCACCACCAGCACCCAAGCGAACTAGCGGCGCTGACGACGCAGACACCCTATGCGCCATCAACATTGCTGGGCCTGTGAGCATGAGGTTTGAAGGACGCCTGCTGTTGATCGCCGCGATTGCATTGCTGGCCGGGCTTGCTGGCGTCCTCATTGGTCAAGCGCTGTTTTCCGAGCGCGCTCCGGCTGCGAATGACTTTCACCAGTTCGTGCACAGCGCGCTCGATCTCGATTCTGCCCAACGATCCCGGCTCGAACTGCTGGAACAGCGCTATGCGACGCGCAAGCGTGCCCTCGAACTTGAACTGCGCAGTGACAATGCACGACTGGCCGAAGCGATCGCAGCCGAGCATGGCAACGGGCTGAAGGTCGCTGGCGCTGTTGACCGTTCGCACCATGTTATGGGCAACCTGCAAAAGGAGACAATCGCGCATATCTTCGCGATGCGGCAGGTATTGCGGCCAGATCAGGCTAAAAAGTTCGATGCAGCGGTAGTGCGGGCGCTGACCGAAGAAAATCGGTGAGCCTCGATCTGTCGGCCGCTACTGACGGTGAGCTTGCGGCCCTAGCACTGGCGGGCCGTCAACCAGCTTATAGCGAGATCATGAACCGGCATCGCGATGCAATCTACCGCCTGATCAACGCCTATCTTGGCGGATCGCCCGAGGTGATCGATGTGGTGCAGGAGGCGTTTGCCGCCGCTTTTGTGAACCTTGGACGCTATGATACACACCGCCCGTTTCGCGCTTGGATTGCCAGAATCGCGATCAACAAAGCGCGTGACTGGCAACGTCGTGCACAAGTCAGGCGTTTGCTCGGTGCCGCCACGACCATCGAGGACGGAGCCATCGACGCGGTGGCGGACGACACGCCAACCCCAGACGTATCGCTTGAGATGCGTGACCGGCTAAGCCGCGTCAGCATCGGAATCGCGAATCTACCGCATAAGCTCAAACAGCCGTTGTTGCTGCGGGCGATCGAGGGTCTGTCGCAGGCTGAGACCGCACAAGCTCTTGGCATTAGCGAAAAAGCAGTTGAAACGCGGGTTCGGCGCGCCCGTATCAAACTAACCACGATTCTCGAAGGGGATCAGGCGCCCGGCATTCGAGTGGCCAGCAAGGCTTGATCGCCAACTTGAGACATTGAGATCAGTGAGGCTCCGGCGCTGGTTTGGAAATTTTGACGGTAAACTTGATTAGCTCAGTCTTGCCGAACGGTCTTCGCCTGCCCTTAGCAGCGCGGCTCCGGCGAGGATGGCCAGCGCGGCAAGGCCGGCCATCGCGGCGGCTTTGCTGCTGAGCGCGTGATCGAGTTGCACGTAAATCAGCGGTGCAATCAGAACGCCGAAATAGGCGAACGAGGTTCCGGTGGCGACGGCTTCGGTGGTTTTGCCGGGAGGGGCGGCCAGCGCGATTTGGGCGAGGAGGATGCCGTTCCAGCCCATCGCGGTCATGCCGAGCAGCAGGCTGCCACTCATCAACCGCATCGGGGATGGCATAGGCCAAAGCAAGAGCAGCCATGCAAGGCCAGAAGCGACCCCGATCAGCCCGAGGTGGAGCGCGGCGCGGCCAAAC
>JBBRXQ010000234.1:0-4637 GCA_038238515.1 Sphingomonadales bacterium
CCGGCCATGTCATTGGTCACCAACCCCTGCAAAAACCCAGCCGCATCCTCATCGGGCGCAGTGGCGGAAACGCGGATCAGGGCGCGATCTAGCAAACGTGGTTCAGTCATAGGTGACAGATAGGGCCAGTTTTGCTTAAGGGCCAGTTTTGCTTAAGGACCAGTCTTGCTTAAGGTATAGCCCATGACAACCACGCTCACTATCCGCCGCCCCGATGATTGGCACGTTCATTTGCGCGATGGCGCGCTGCTGGCGGGGATTGTGCCGTACACCGCGCGCCAGTTTGCCCGCGCGATTGTGATGCCAAACCTGTCGCCGCCAATGACTGACGCCGCCGGGGTGCGCGCTTATCGCGACCGGATCATCGCCGCGGTGCCCGATGGCGCGCAGTTTGAGCCGCTGATGACACTGTATCTCACCGATGAGACCGACGCGGACGAGGTGGCACGCGGCTATGGCGAAGGTGCCTATGTCGCGGCCAAGCTTTATCCCGCGCATGCTACCACCGGCTCAGCGCGCGGGGTGACCGATGTAGCGCGGATTATGCCGGTGCTCGAACGGATGCAGGCAACCGGTATGCCGCTGCTGATCCACGGCGAGGTAACCGACAGCCACGTCGATATCTTTGACCGCGAGGCGGTGTTTATCGAACGCACACTTGGCCCCTTGGTGGCCGCGCTGCCCGCGCTCAAAGTGGTGTTTGAGCATGTATCGACGCGCGAGGCGGTGCAATTTGTTACTGATGCTGGCGCGCAAGTGGGCGCAACGATCACCCCGCAGCACCTCCATCTCAATCGCAACGCGATGTTTGCCGGCGGCATCCGCCCGCATGCCTATTGCCTGCCTGTGGCCAAGCGCGAAGAACACCGGCTCGCGCTCTGCGCCGCAGCGACTTCAGGAAACCCCAAATTCTTTCTCGGCACAGACAGCGCGCCGCATGACAAGCGCCTGAAAGAAGCATCGTGCGGCTGCGCGGGCATCTTCAACGCGCCATTCGCGCTCGAGAGCTACCTCACGCTGTTTGAGGCGGAGGGCGCGCTAGACCGGTTTGAGGGCTTTGCCAGCGAACACGGGCCGCGCTTCTATGGATTGCCGCTGAATGAAGGCACAGTCACGTTTCAAAAATCAGCGGTTACAGTGCCCGAAGTAATCTATGCCGATGAAACCGCGCTGGTGCCGTTTCATGCGGGCGAGACGTTAAGCTGGCGTTTGCTGCCCTGATCTAGTTTGCCCTGATCGGCGCAGCATATCCCAGCTGAATAGCGCAATCGCGATCCAGATCATCACAAAGCAAGTTAGCCGCACGGTATCGAGCGGTTCGCGGAACACAAAGTGGCCCAGCAGGAACACAATCGTCGGCGCGATAAACTGGATAAAGCCCATCAGCGAGAGATCCAGCTTGCGCGCGGCCACTGCAAACAGCAGCAGCGGAACAGCGGTGAGCACGCCGCAGCCAAACAGCAACGCGCCAACGGCCAGACTTCCAGCCATCGGCCCCCCTGCCATAACCGAGCCTGCGGGCGAACGCGCATACCAGATCAGCACGGCCACGGCGGGCAGGAACAGCAGGCCGCTCTCGATCGTTAGGCCCGGCACCGACCCCACCGGCGTTACCTTGCGCACCAAGCCATAAAGCGCAAAACTGAACGCAATAGAGAGCGCCACGCCCAGCGTATCCGCCGCGCCAGACAGCAGCACGGCGATCCCCACCGCTGCGCTCGCCACCGCCAGCCACTGCACCCGGCTCAGCCGCTCGCCGAGAAAAACCGTGCCCAGCAGCACATTGATCAGCGGGCAGATGTAATATCCCATGCTGCTGGCCAACAAATGGCCGCTATTGATGGCTTTGACATAGAACAGCCAGTTGCAGCCGATCAGCATGGCCGAGATGCACAAATTGCGCATCACGCGCGGGGTCGTCAGCGCGGCGGCAAGATCGCTCGCTTGGCGGCGCGCGCGGATAAAAATCAGGCACAGCGGCAAAGTAAAAACGATCCGCCAACCAATCAATTCGAGCGGGGGCACGAATGTGAGCTGCTTAAAGTAAAGCGGCAGGAAGCCCCAGATCAAATAGGTCGTGATCGCCGCCGCGAGGCCCAAATTGCCCTTGTTGCTAGCTTTGCTTGCGATGCGCTGTGCCATGGTCATAATCCGCGCTGTGGCAGGCCTGATCACAGCGGCCAAGCGCGAAATCGGGCTTTATCATTTCAGTGCTGGTTACGCGGTCTTAACCACCTTGGCCGCAATGGTGCGCGATGAACGCTCGCCGCCTGATCTTTGCGCTCGTGCCGCCCTGCCTTATGCTCGCGCCGCTTTGTCTTGCTGGATGCGGCGAGCAGACGCGCGATATCCCCAGCGATCGTGATCCGATGATGACCGAAGCGCTCGAAGGGCAGCTGATGGTCGATCCTGATTTGACGCAGCAGAACATGCACAATCTCGCCGCGATCCCAGCAGGCCCGCCCGATGGCGCGCTGCCATACCCCGACCCGGAGCAGGAGCGGAAGCAAGTGAAATGAGCGGATGATCGCGCGCTCAGGAGTCTCTTAAACCAACACCAATGCCCGAGCGCGGCTGATCCAGCTCGATCGATGCGACCGGATAGGCACACGAATCAGCCGCATAAAACGCACCTGGGCGGTGATTGCCCGAAAGCCCGGTGCCGCCGACTGGCGCTGCGGCCGAGGGATTGATCGTGGGGCGGTTCCAGTTGATCACCCCGGCGCGCACATTGGCCCAAAACCGATTGTACAGCTCCGGCGTGCCGCCCACGAGCGCCGCGACCAGCCCAAAGCGGGTGGCGTTGGCCTCGGCAATGGCTTCGTCAAACTCATCAACCCGGATAACTTGGAGCAGCGGGCCAAACAATTCGATATCCGGGCGCTCTGCCACTTTGGTCACATCGATGATCGCGGGGCTTAGAAATGGCAAATCATCATTCAAGCGCACCATATGCTTGATCGCCCGCCCACCGCTTGAAAGCAGATAGACGAAGCTCTCGGTCAGCCCGTCGGCGGTCTGATTGTCGATCACTGGGCCCATAAAGGGCGATGGATTATCGAACGGCGCGCCCACGATGATCCGGTCTGCCAGCCGTTTCACTTGCTCGATCAGCGCGTCATAAAGCGTCGCTTTCACGATCAACCGCCGTGCTGAGGTGCATTGTTGGCCCGCGCTGGTAAAGGCTGATTGCACCACGATGGCGGCGGCATCTGCGATCTTGGGCGTATCCCAAACCACCAGCGGATTGTTGCCGCCCATTTCCAGCGCCACGATTTTGCCAGGATTGGCCGCTAGCTTGCGGTTGATCGCGATCCCGGCGTGCGTCGATCCGGTGAACAGCACGCCGTCGATGCCCTCATGCGCGACCAGCGCCTGTCCGTGCGCCACTCCGCCGATCAAAACTTGGAGCGCCGCTGCGGAAACCCCCGCCCGGTGAAAACAGCGCACCAGAAGTTCGCCGGTTGCGGGGGCTTTTTCCGAAGGTTTAAACACCACCACATTGCCCGCGATAAGTGCGGGCACGATATGGCCGCAGGGGATGTCTGCTGGCATGTTGCTGGGCCCCAGCACCACCAGAACGCCGTGCGGCTTGTGCCGCACAGAGGCGGTGCCAGAAAGCCCGTTGTCGTGTTTTCGCTGCGAGGTGCGATCGGCATAGGCGCGCACCGAGATCTCTACCCGGGCGACCACGCTATCCACTTCGGCGCGAGCTTCCCACATGGGCTTGCCAGTTTCGCGCGCGATCATGGTGGCGAGTTTTTCGGCTTCCTTGCGCACTTCGTTGGCAACGCGGCGCATCAGCTCGATCCGCGTCGAATGTGGCTGCGCGGCCCATGCTGGCCACGCCCGCCGCGCGCGCGCCAAGGTTTCGTCTACATCGCCAGCCTTGCCGCGCCATAATTCGGCGCCAGTGGCAGGTTCGAACGAGACGATTTCGCCGGTCGGCACGTTAATGTGTTCAATCCTCTGGCAGTGTGGATGGCTTGCATCTTGGCAAGCGGTTGAACCCGATAACACCACTTAGTAAAATAACCGGCATCAGGCCATAGGAGAGAACCGCATTTTTTGCCGCAGCGGTTCAGCTGTGGCCAGCGGGCGGCGGCGGTTCGCCATGCGCTTCGCCCATGCGGCGCAGCGCGGCGACTTTGGCGGTTAGCGCGCTCCAGTCGTCTCGTTCAGCAATGGGTGCCCAAATCGCCTCAACCTCCTCGATCAGCATCGATTGCGGCGCGCCATCCTGCCAATAGGCGTGATCCCCCGCCACAGGCGCATAACCGGAAATTGCTTCGCCCAGCGCACTGCCCGGATCGATCCCGCGCCCGCCTCGGTGCGCAAAGAAAAATGCATCTGGTCCGAAGTTCTGATCAATTTCGGCCTTCTCCATCATCGCTTGTTCGCAGGCCGCAATCAGCCGCGCATCTTCCTCCGCGCCGCGCGGGGTCACGCCCAGCCGCCAGCACCAGCGCCGCGCCGCCGCAGCATGATATAGCGCGGGAAAGCGTTCCAGCGCCGCAATCAGCGGCGGCGCTTCTTCGATGGTGCGCAGCGCGACAGCCAGCTGGCCGCAGTTCCAATTGATCGCCTCGGCTTGGCGGCCAAAGGCATAGAGCCCCGAATGATCGAAATATGCAGCG
>JBBRXQ010000235.1:0-4634 GCA_038238515.1 Sphingomonadales bacterium
ATGGCGGCAATTAGCACAGGATCGCTGCGCGCCAGCCAGTCTTCCGGGTCGCGAATCGCAAGCGCCCAGCGCATGATCGCCAAGCTTTCGTCGATCACCGTTCCATCCGGCAGCACAAGCACGGGTACAGTTGCTTTCGGCGAAGCGGCCAGCATCGCGGGCGGCTTGTCCGAAAGCCTGACTTCGCGCAGCTCGTAAGCAATGCCGCCGATTGCCAAGGCCATCCGCGCGCGCATCGCATAAGGGCATCGGCGGAAGCTATAAAGCACTGGGGCGCTCACTGGGGCGCTCACTGAGGCGCTCCCTGAGGCGCTCCCTGAGGCGCTCACTAGTGCGCTCACTGCGTCCACTCAAGCAGTCCATTCCGCAAAGCCCGGCTCATCACCGATCAGCGCAAGTCCGTGCGCAATTGAAGTTAATTCACCACCGGTTGCAATGCGGTCGGCGCCAAAGCGCCGATCGAATATCGCCCGGATGGCGGGGATCAGCGATGAACCACCGGTGAGGAACACGCGGTCGATCTGGTGCGCCGCAATGCCCGCCCGTGTCAGCGCGGAATCCATCACCTGCTCGATTTGCCGCAAGTCGCCCGCGATCCAGCTTTCAAACTCGGCCCGGCGGACACTTGCCGAAATCTGGGTGCTGCCGCCGGTAAACTCCAAGTTTGCTTGTTCTTCGGTGGAAAGCGCGCGCTTCAATTTGCCAACCGCGTCGTAAAGCGGAAATCCCTGTTCATGCTCGATCAGCGCGATCATCCGTTCGAGCGGCTCAGGGTCGACCGCATGGCGGCTAAGCTTGCGCAGTTCATCGAGTGTGCGCCGGTTTCGCATCAAGGCCAGACGCGACCAGTCAGCAAAGTCGGCGAAGTACCCACCCGGTATTTCGAGTTCCTTGCCAAATGAGCGATAACAGGTGCCCTTCCCCAGCAAGGGCAATACCAGCCGCTCCATGATGTGCCGGTCAAACCGGTCTCCCGCGATGCCCACGCCCGATGAAGACAGCGGAATGCAGCGGCGCTCGGCTCCCGGCTCGGCCACGCGGACGACCGAAAAATCGGTGGTGCCGCCGCCAAAGTCCGCCACGAGCAAAGTTGCCGGTTCGCTGAGGCGCGAGGCGTAGCTGAAAGCAGCGCCAAGCGGCTCATACACATAATGGAGCTCAGCCCCAAAGCCCTCAAACATCAGATCGTAGCGCTGACGCGCCAAATCCGGATCTGGCCGCGATCCGGCATATTCAACCGGTCTGCCCACGATCACCCGGCGCGGACGATCGGTGAGCGCACCGCCCGCATGCGCCACCAGCTTCTGAAGGAACAACTGGCCGAAATCCTCAAACCGGAAGGCGCGCCCAAAGATCTGTGCGCGCTCAAATATTGAGCTGGCCGCAACACTTTTGAACGATTGGACGAACCGGCTGTCGAGCGGCGATTGCAGATATTCGGCAATAGCCCAAGGCCCAGCATCGTGCGCAATGCCGTTGCGCCCGCCCGCATCCTCCCAAAAGCACAAGGCCGATCGAAACACCGCGCCGGTGGCTTCCTCTCCGGCAAAATCAACGAGGCGTGAATTGCCTGCGCCATCACCCACAGCGACGACAGTGTTAGTCGTCCCAAAGTCAAGCCCAAGCGCGGTGGCAGTGGTCAATGCGTGCTCCTTTTGCGCCGGACCATAAACGACGGGCGCTGCCGATTGCATGACACTGGCACAGTTGCAAGTCGCACGACCCGCTCACAGGTGGCCCTAAAGCCGCGCCCGAAAATCAGAAACGCCGCTCTATCGAAACATTCACGCGCGCTTTTCTGTTTCCAGTGGCAATTCGCGCGGTGTTAAGCGGCACGGCAGCTTCAACTGAAAACTGCAATTTGCCAAATGCGGCGCGAACACCGCCGCCGGTCGAATTCAGTTCGCCGCCGCCCAAACCGCCCCTCAAATTCCAAACGCGCCCGCCGTCAAACACCGCGAATGGTTCAACCCAGTCGATCCATTCCACTGGTTTTGATCGCCAGCGCAGTTCGCCCGATGCCATGATGCCGTTATCGCCAAAGCGCTCCCAGAAATCAAAAGCCCGCCCAAATGAAGAACCGCCGATGCCGATTTCCTGCGTCGCCAGCAGCGGCCGATCAGCCAGCTGGCCGTTAGCTGCGATCTTGACCGAAATGCCGCTGCCCAGTGGTTGAACCCAATCAGCCCAGAAAAATCCTTTGGTAAATTCGCTGCTGCCATCGCGCCGCGATGCGAACGGATCGCCAAGTTCAGTTGCCCCCCACACCGGCAAGCCGCGCGCCACGCCAAGCCCACCCGACAACCGGCCATTGCCAAGGCGTGTTGTTCCAGAAAGCCACGCAGTTGCGGTCACGGTGCTGTCGCGCAGATCGGCAATACCGTTAAAGCTGCCCGTCACGCGCTGCAGGCCAATCTCGCCATTCATCCAGACACTCGCACGGTTAGCGCGGATAAGCGGCGTGCTGACTGACACCGAAACAAATGTGCTCTTGCTCCTCAAGCTGCTGTTTGATGGCGCGGCGCGGCCTACCGCGCCAGACACGGCAATCTGCGTGCCGCCAGTGCCCACGTTCATCGCATAGCGCGCGGAAAGAAACGCCAACTGGCCCGGATTGGCTGGTGTGGTGATCGCCTGCACCGCCAAGACATCGCCATCGCTGGCAAGCCCGGCAAATTCATAGCGCAAGCGGGCACGAAGCGGTCCCAAATCGCGAGAGCCATATGTATCAACGCCCGCCGCGCCCTCGCCTCGGCTTTCGCGGACTTGGACCAGAAGCACATTGCCAATATCTTCGCGCACCAGTTTGGTCGAGACGATCTCGATCCCTGGCAAGTCGCCCGCCAAAAGCAGCTGGCGCTCAAGCGTAGAGCGGCGAACACCTTGGCCAACAATTGGATCGAGCGTGCGTTGCAACCGCTCGCTGCGCGATCCTACAACGCGCACCTGCGCGATATCGCCCTCATCGATGCGCACTGTCACCATCCCCGCATCGACGGTTTGGGGCGGCACACTGGCAGTAGCAAAGACAAAGCCGCGCTTTCTGGCAACCGATGCCACAGCCTGCGCCAAAGCCTGCAAGTCCTCAGTCGAAGCCTGCTTGCCCAGATAATCGGCGATAGCGGGCGCAAATGCCTCGCGCGGCACCGATGGCGCGCCTTCGACAATAACCGCGCCGATCATCAGCCCGTCTGACAGTTGCAGAGCCGCGGCCGTGCGGACGACGACAGGCGCATTGATCTCGGTGGCCGGTCTGCCCGTGCGCTGCTGCTCCTGGGTAAGGTCGCGCGCAATGCTGCCTGCATCACGCACCGTCTGCGCAAGCGCAGGGTTTGCGCACAAAGGCATAATTATGACGAGCAAACGAGGGCGCATGAATATCCCGAACGATGTGAACAGCGGTATTACCGTCACAACCCCAAACATTCGGTTAATTTGTGCCTAACCTTAACGTAGCAGAAACCACGTTACTTGAGAGGTTTGCACAAGTGCGGGCGTAATAGCATTGCCAACCACCGTTGAGTCTGGATCGATTAGGATTAGCAATATGACCCCGTTCAGAATCGCTCTGACCCTTACCGGGTTGCTGCTTTCGACAACCGCGCTTGCAGACACGCCCAACTGGACGATGTCTGAGGCTTCGGGTCCGGTCACCGTGGCATCCAGCGGGCTGACCCGCATCGCGAGCCGAGGTGCAATGTTGAGCGCGGGCGATGTTATCTCAACGGGCACCAAGGGGCGCGCAGTGATCGTGCGCGGTCAGGAATATCTGATCGTCGCGCCCAATTCGCGGATCAAGGTCGCCGATCCAGCTAAAAGCGGCGGCATGACGCAGATCATCGAGCAGCTCGGCAATGTCGTGTTCAAGATCAAAAAGATGGCGACACCGCACTTCGCGGTCGAAACGCCATTTCTCGCCGCCGTTGTCAAAGGCACCACGTTCAGCGTAACTGTTACCGAAAATGGTGCCAGCGTTCAGGTAATTGAAGGCCGCGTCGAAGTGGAAACGCGCGATGGCGGGGCGCGCTATCTGGTGCTCCCCGGCGATATCGGTTCGGTTTCGGGCGCAGCGCTCGGCCGGTTGAATGTTCAAGGCCGCGAAACGCGCACGATCGTTTCGCCGTTGCAAGGTGGCAGCCCTGCGGCACCGACAGCGCAAATTCTTCAGGCCGATCCAACAGTGGCGGCCGATGCGCCGACTGCTGCGGTTGCGGCGGATGTGCCCTCAAGTTCGATCATTACAGAAGCGGTAAGTGAGCCGCCGGTCGTGCTTGGTGCAGTGACCAACGGCATGGTATCCGGCGCGCTCTTGGCATTGGCCACCACTGCTCCTGAACGCCGGCCAGAGTTTAAGCCGAACATTCCAGTCGCCGAAGCGCGGCCGCAAACGCCAGCCCTTATTTCAGAGCCTGCGCTTGTCGCAGAGCCAGCACTTGTCGCAGAGCCAGTGCCCGTCAGAGAGCCAGCGCTTGTTGCAAATAGCGCTTCGAGCAGCGGGAGCAGCGGCTCAAACGGCAACGGCAATGAGAACGCCAACAATGGCTCGAACGACAATGGCAATGAGAACGCCAACAGCGGCTCGAACGGCAACGGCAATGCGAACGCCAACAGCGGCTCGAACGGCAACGGCAATG
>JBBRXQ010000236.1:0-4633 GCA_038238515.1 Sphingomonadales bacterium
GCGCCGCCTTTGGTGACGGGGACGCCCGCTTCGGCATGGGCGATAGCACCCTGCAGCAGCCGGGAGAGTGGCATTTGCCCGCCCGATGCCGCCAGCGCGGCGGCCCAGCCGGAGATTGTGCCCGCCACGGTATTGGCCGCGAGCGGGCCGCGCGTGGGGACGGCGTCTAGCCCTTCGTAAAGCGCGAGATCAGCCTTGGCCGCTGCGCCGCCGCAGCCGTGGATGCTATGGATGCGGCCGTCTGGCTCGCGGATCAGCCAGAAGCCGTCGCCGCCGATCCCAGTCATATGCGGGTAGACCACTGCCAGTGCGGCGGCTGTCGCTACTGTGGCCTCCACCGCGTTGCCGCCATCGCGCAGCACCGATAGCCCTGCCTCCGCCGCGAGGTGGTGCGGCGCGGTGACGATGCCTTTGGCTCCGGTGATGGTGGTTAAAGTCACCTATCAATCCGGCAATGCGGCGACGAAGGCGCGCACGACAGCGGCGGAATTGCGCGCGGCCAGTGTCATGAACGTTTCCATCTGGTTTGCACCCGCATCGCCGCCGGCCAGATCGGACAGGCTGCGGAAGACAATCACCGGCACGCTGTTGGCATAGGCGACTTGGACCACCGCGCTGCTTTCCATATCGAGCACGCGCGCATTCCATGCCTTGGACAGGTACGTGCGGAACTGCGCATTATCGGCGAACACCCCGGCGCTGACCCCGGTGCCGCCGACGGCGATCTTGGGCTGATGCGCAAGGCACTTGGAGGCGGTGACGCAGCGCTGAAGCTTAACATTCGCGGCAACTTTGCGCGCGAGCTCCACCAGCGCGGGATCGGCGGCGAGTGAGTAATGCCGCACCCATGGCGCGGCGGCATTGCCAACGCGGACGCCGCGCGGAAACATCATACCATAGTTAGGCGGCGCGATGGGATCGATGCTTTCGGGCGGTGCCCAGCCTTTTTTGGTGCGGCGCGCAAAGGAAACTTCGAGATATTGCGCCCACTGATCGGGCACGATCACATCGCCGATCGACAGCCCGGGATCGACGCCCCCGGCGATGCCGGAAAAGACGATCCGTTTGACCGTGAAGCGATCAAGCACCAGCTGGGTATTCATTGCGGCGTTGACCATGCTCACCCCGCTTTGCATCAGCAGGATCGGCTTGCCCGCCATTGTGCCCGTGATCAGCGTTTGGCCATTGATCTTGTGCTCAGCGGGCGCTTCGACTGAGATGACCAGCGAATCCCATTCGGGCTGATACGCGGTCATCACCACTGTGCGCGGGGTGGCATCGAGCACTTCGGCTTGCGCAGGAAAGCTCGCGAACAGCAGCGCGGTTGCAAACAGGGTTTTGATCATCGTTTTCATGCTCCCGCGCTCATCCAGACAAAGCGAACTACGAACAACCCGGCCAGCACGAACAAGAACCAGTCCGCCGTGCGCGCCTCGCCGCGAACCAATTTCAGCGCGGCATGTGCGGTGATGCCAAACGCCAGACCGTTGGCAATCGAGAACGTGAGCGGGATCATTGCGACGGTGAGAAAGGCGGGGATGGCCGCCATCGGGTCTTCCCATTCGATCTCCACCAAGGGCAGCAGCATCAGTCCGCCAACCACGATCAGCGCGGGCGCGGTCGCCGCCAGCGGCACGAACTGCGCATAGGGCGCGACGAACATGGTGAGCAGGAACAGCACACCGGTGACCACCGCAGTCAGCCCGGTGCGCCCGCCTGCCTGGACCCCGGCGGCGCTTTCGACATAGCTGGTGACGGTGCTGGTGCCCACCACCGCGCCGACCATGGTGGCGGCGGCATCAACCATCAGGATGCGGTTGAGGCCGGGGATCTTGCCCGCTGCATCCATCAGCCCGGCGCGCTTGGTGACGGCGACGAGGGTGCCGATATTGTCAAACAGATCGACAAACAGAAACACGAACAGGATTTCGACCAGCCCGAGGCCATGCTTGCCCGAGAGGCCGAACACGCCCGCCAGATCGAGCTGAAACGCTGTGCCGGTGAGCGCGGAGAGGCTGTATGGCTCAAGCTTCACCGGGACTTGGCCGAAGATCCATGCCGCCATCGTGGTCGCAACAATGCCGATCAGCATCGCCGCGCGCACTTTCCAAACGCTGAGCGCGCCGATCACCAGCAGGCCGAACAGCGCGAGCACCGCGCCGGGGGCCTTGAGATCGCCCAGCGCGACCAGCGTGGCGGGATTGGCGACGACGATCCCGGCGTTTTTCAGACCGATAAAGCCGATGAACAGGCCAATGCCGCCCGCCACCGCCGCAAACAGCTGCATCGGGATCGCCGCGATGATCAACTGGCGCACCCCGGTGAGCGTGAGGATCAGAAACGCGATGCCAGAAATGAACACGCAGCCCAGCGCGACCGGCCACGGCACGCCCATTTGTTGCACGACAGTAAAGCTGAAATAGGCATTGAGCCCCATGCCCGGCGCGAGCGCGAGCGGCACATTGGCGACCAGCCCCATCAGGATCGAGGCGAAAGCGGCGGCGAAGCAAGTGGCGGCGGCCACGGAAGCAACCGGCATTCCGGCCTGACCCAGGATCGCCGGATTGACGAGCACGATATAGGCCATGGTGAGGAACGTGGTGATCCCGGCAAGCACTTCGGTGCGCGCGGTGGTGCCGCGCGCGGTGAGCGCAAATTTGCGGTCAAGGGGGCTCAAGGTGTCCGTTCCCTCATGTGTGGTCATGCATATTCCCCCTGAGTCCCTGCTTCTGGGCTTGGTAACGAGAACCCGATGATCCTTGCGTCTTCAAGTATTTTCGCAAACCGGAACAGCGCAGCTTCGCCGTGATGCTGCCCGATCAATTGTAGGCCCAGCGGCAAATGATTGGTGCGGAGCATGGGGACGGCCAGCGCGGGCAGGCCCATGAAGCTGATTGGCTGGGTATGAATGCCCAGATCGGAGCGCGCCGGGCGCAGCTCGCCATCGATCATGATGCGCGGATCGGCGATCAAGGGGGCGGCGCAGGGCGCGGCCGGGGCGAGCAGAACATCATAATCCGCGATCAGCGCAGCGATGGTCTCGCGGTACATCTGCCGGAAGGCCTGCGCCGCTTCATAGAGCGCGCGCGGAATGAGCGCGCCCGCGAGCAGGCGATCACGTGTTGCGGGATCGAAGGCCATCGCATTGGTGTTTAGCTCTTCGCGATGTAGCCTGCCGCCTTCGTATGCGGTGATGAGAAACGCGGCGGAGCGCGCGCGGGCGATATCGGGTAGCACGATTTCGGGGGCATCAGGCGCGATGGCGGCGATAGCCTCAAGCGTTTGCGGGTCGGTGTTCTGGGCAAATCTGCCGCCGAGCCGGGCGATGCGCAGCGGGGCATCTGATGGAGCGGCGGGCGCAGACTGGCGCAATATCTGCCAGATCAGCTCCAGATCGGCGATGGAAGCGGCGAATGGGCCAGTGTCGTCGAAGCTTTCGGCAAAGGGAAACACGCCTTCCATTGGTAGCGTGCCGTGTGTGGGCTTGATGCCATAGCTGCCGGTCAGGCTAGCGGGAACACGGATCGAACCATTGGTATCCGAGCCCAGCGCGAAGGGCAGCAGGCCAGCCGCGACCGCTGCGGCTGAACCGCCCGAGGAGCCGCCCGCGAGCCGCGCAGGATCATGCGGATTGCGCGTGGTGCCGTGGCGCGCGTTGATCGTGGCAAAGCCATAAGCGAACTCGTCCATATTGAGCGTGGCGATCAACACGGCCCCGGCGGCGCGCAGGCGGGAAATCGCTTCGGCATCAGCAGCGGCGGGCGGAGCATCGGCATAGATCGCGGAGCCTGCGGTGGTGGGCCGCCCAGCAATGTCGAACAGATCCTTCACCCCATAAACCACGCCCGCCAGCGGCCCCGGATTGGCCCCCACCGCGATTTGCGCATCAACCGCCAGCGCTTCGCTGCGCGCACGATTTGCCAGAACGCGGGTGACGGCGCCGAGGCGTCGGCCCTCGCCTTCGAGGCTGGGTAGGCAGCGTTCGACCAGCGCGATGGCGGTGACTCGCCCGGCGCGAACATCGCTGGCAATATCGAGCGCGCGCATCATGGCGGCGGCTTGTGCAGTGCCTCGGCATGGCCCGCCAGAAGCGCCAAGTTTGCCGAGACACCGGGCATGCACGCGGCGGGGATGGCCAGACCCACGTTTGCCGCCGCCGCCGCGATCTCGCCGCCTGTGCGCGGGATGGCGGGCTGCGCATCACGCGCGGCGGCCTCGCGCTGAAACCTTGCGGCCAGCGCGGCGCAAACGAACAGCTGGAGCTGGTGAAAGATCATGAGCGGCAGCACGACGATGCCGACTTGCGCTGCCGGAAACAGCGCTCCCGCCATCGGCACGCCCGAGACGAGGCTTTTTTTGGAACCAGCGAACAACAGCACGATGGCGTCTTCGCGCGGCAGCCCGGCGGCGCGCGCGACCAGCACGTTGACCCCCATCACCAGCGCCAGCATCACCGCGCTCGCCGCCAGCAATTCGGCCAGATCGAGCGGGCTCACGCGCGTCCAGATGCCGCCGACCACCGCCGCGCTGAACGCGGAATAGACCACCAGCAACACTGAGGTGCGGTCTACCGGCTGGAGCAGCTTTTTATTGCGATCGATGAAGCCGCCGATCAGCGGGCGGAGCAGATGCC
>JBBRXQ010000237.1:0-4599 GCA_038238515.1 Sphingomonadales bacterium
ACGGTGTGCGCGGTCAGCACTAAGTCGTGCACTTCCTGGCGAGTGAGCAGCTCAGATAGGATATGGCGCACCTGCTCGCCCACTTTGAGCAGGCGGACCGAGCGCGTTTCAGGAGTTGCCGTTGCTTTGACCACGCTAGTATACTCTTCCCTCAGGCCATTTTGGCCGCAATGCGCGCGAGCGAGCGAACATTGCGCGCTGTGCCCCGGCATCCCAGCCGCCGTTCGATGAACTGGCCGGTCAGGCGGCTGCCCGCAACGCCGTCCACATAATCGATATAGAGCGAGCGATCCCCAAATGCGAGTTCTTCGCGGCCTCGCCCTTCCTGATCGGCGACCAGCACGCGAAACTGCGCCGGATCGACCTCGCTATCCAGAAACATGGTGTGCACCAGATGGTCCTCGCCGTGGCCGGTAAACGGGTTTTCCTCGATAGCAGCGCGCACTTCGGCACAATTGCGGACAGCAGCAATACTTTGCATGTCAAACCTGTCACGCATCAGGAACTCAAGCTTTTCCTCAAGCCCCCGCGTCGGGCGATCCTCGTGGTCAAACAGTACATTGCCGCTGGCCACCACTGTCTCGACATTCGCAAAATCCTCGCTCTCAAACGCCGCGCGCAGCTCCGCCATGGTCAGCCGATTGCCGCCAACATTGATAGAGCCAAGGAGAGCGACATAGCGGGGCATTGAAAAGCTCCTCCCCTCCCCCTGCAACATGCGCAGGATGGGAGAGGCTTTTGCGACTAAAGCGTCCGCACGCGTTCCTCAACCTCGAACACTTCGAGCTGATCGCCCGGCTTGATGTCGTTGGTATCCTGCAGCAGTACGCCGCATTCCAGCCCGCCGCGTACTTCGGCAACGTCATCTTTGAACCGCCGCAGCGACTGAATGAACGTTTGCGAGACGATAACATCGTTGCGCGTAAGCCGCGCGTTGATGCCCTTGCGGATGAAGCCTTCGACCACCAGCAAACCAGCGGCCTTGTCCTTCTTGCCCGCAGGAAACACCTCTTTGACCTCGGCGCGGCCGACGACGGTCTCGATCCGCTCTGGACCCAGCTCGCCCGCCATTTCAAGGCGCACGTCGTCAGTGAGCTGATAGATCACATCGTGATACTTCATCCGCACCTTGAAGCGCTCGATCATCTCGCGCGCCTTGGCATTTGGGCGCACGTTAAAGCCGATGATCGGTGCGCCGCTGGCTTGCGCCAATGTCACATCGCTCTCGGTAATTGCGCCCACGCCCGAATTGAGAATGCGCACCTTGATCTCGTCGGTCGAAATGCGGTTGAGTGCATTGACGATCGCCTCAGTCGAACCCTGCACATCGGCCTTCACCACCACGGCATATTCGATAACCGCTTTCTTGGCGGCAAGCGCTGAGAACATGTTCTCAAGGCTGGCGGGCTCTTGCGTGGTGCGCTTTTCGGTCGCCTTTTCATGGCGATACGCCGCCACTTCGCGCGCACGCTCGTCATTTTCCACCACCGTCAGCGCGTCGCCCGCCATCGGGACACCGCCAAGGCCGAGCACTTCGACCGGCAGCGATGGTCCTGCCTCCTTGATCTGGCGGCCCTTGTCATCAAGCATCGCGCGAACGCGGCCCGATTGCGTGCCGACCACCAGAATATCGCCCACTTTGAGCGTGCCGCGATTAACCAGCACGGTCGCGAGCGGGCCTTTGCCCTTATCAAGCCGCGCTTCGATCACGGTTGCATCGGCAAAGCGATCGGGATTGGCGCGCAGTTCGAGCAATTCGGCCTGGAGCAAGATCTTCTCGATCAGCTCATCCATGCCCGCGCCAGTCTTGGCTGAAACCTCAACATCCTGCACATCGCCCGACATTTCCTCGACCACAATTTCGTGCTCAAGCAAGCGTTCGCGGATCTTCTGCGCATTGGCCTCGTGCTTATCGGCCTTAGTGATCGCCACGATCATCGGCACGCCGGCGGCTTTGGTATGATTGATCGCCTCGATCGTCTGCGGCATGATGCCATCATCGGCGGCTACCACCAGAATGACGATGTCGGTCACATTCGCACCGCGCATGCGCATTTCGGTAAAAGCCTCGTGGCCCGGCGTATCAAGGAAGGTGATCAGATCGCCGCCCTTCGTCTTGATCTGATACGCGCCAATATGCTGCGTAATGCCGCCCGCTTCGCCGCGCACCACATCGGTTCCGCGCAGTGCATCGAGCAGCGAGGTTTTGCCATGATCGACATGACCCATGATCGTCACAACCGGCGGACGCGGCAGCATCGTTGCATCCACATCGACATCGTCGGCGCTGTCGATATCAACATCGCTATCCGACACGCGCGTGATGTTGTGGCCAAATTCCTCAACCAACAGCTCGGCGGTGTCCTGATCAATCGACTCATTGATGGTGACCATCATGCCCATCTTGAACAGCGACTTGACCAGATCAGAGGCCTTTTCAGCCATGCGGTTGGCCAGTTCCTGAACCGTGATGCCTTCGGGCACCACCACATCGCGCACTTGCTTCTCGCGCGGCTGCGATTTGCCTGCGAAATGCGCACGCTTCTCTTTCTCGCGCGCACGCTTGAGCGCGGCAAGGCTGCGCGCGCGCGCGCCCTCGTCTTCGTTTAGCGCTTTGCTGACAGTAAGCTTGCCCGCTTGGCGGCGATCCACCGCGCCCTTATCGCGCGGTGTTTGGAGCGCCTTCTTGGCGGCGGGTTCGGGCCGCTTAATTGGCGCGACCGGCGTAAACCGGCGCGGCGCGGTTGTAATGGTCTCACTTGTAGCAGCGGGTCCACTATCACCCTTGATCTCTTCTACAACATCCGCGGTCACTGGTTCTGCAACACTCGCGGCCGTAACCGGCTCAATCGCCGCCGCCACTTCAGGAACCGAAGGCTCGGCTGCAGCGGTCGGGGCTGCCTGAGCGAGAGGTTCTGCCGTTGCAACAGCATCCTGCGGATTGCGAGCTTCCTCGATGGCGCGTTGGCGCTGGTCTTGCTCACGGCGATTGTTCGTTTCTTGCGATTGCAGGCGCGCCTCTTCCGCCTCACGCAACAAACGGGTTTGCATTTCCTGCCGCGATTCGCGCGAGGGAGCGGTATATTGCGGCTGCGCTGGCGGCGGCGCGGCGCGCACGGGCTCGGGCGCTGGGGCCGCTTCTACTGGGGCAGCGACGGGCGTGTCTGCGCCGCCCGGACGCGGCATCAGCTTGCGCCGCTTAACCTCGACCACCACCTTGTTGGTGCGGCCATGGCTGAAGGTCTGCTTAACCTCACCGGCCTCTACCGAGGTTTTGAGGCCCAGCGGCCTGCGGCCTAGGGTCGGCTTCTTGTCATCGCTCATCGAACTCATTCGCCCTTCGTCACAATATCAACATCAGCCGCCGCAGCAGCTTCGCTCAATCCGTCTTCGCCGCCAAGCCCATCTTCGCGGCCAAGGAAGTGAATCAAGCGCCCCAGCGGCACCTCCACCCTGCGAACCGCAGCAACATCAGCCAGCGCCAAGTGGACAACGTTGTCGCGGCCCAATGCCACAGACAACGCCGCACGGTCCAGCGGCAAGATAACGCCTTTGAGGCCAGTACCCTCAGCCATTTGGCCCACTCGCCATGCTTGCGCCAGCTTGTTAGGCCCATCGCTCCCGGCATCATTGGCGTGCGCGAGCCACATCACAGCGCCAGAACGCGCGGCCTGCGCAATGCGCTCGGTGCCCATCAGCAGCGTGCCCGCCTTTAGTTCGATGCCAAGCCGCTCGGTCAGCGCCCGCGTCAGCGCGACCTGCGTGCGCTCGCCCAAATCGCTTGGGATATCAATGCGGGCGCCTTTAAATCCGCGCGCCAGTGCGCCCTTTAATTTGCCATTGGCGAGCGCGATTTCAAGCGCTGTGCGTGTAACGCCGATCCAAGCGCCCCGCCCTGGCGCGCGCGCCAACGCATCGGGCAAGACCTGGCCCTCGCCGGAAATGGCCAAACGCACCAGCGAGCCGCGCTCGTCATGGCGGCCGGTCAGCACGCATTTGCGCTCCGGCGGGATGGCTCCCTCCGCCTGCGCGCTCGCGATGTCAGTCGTTAGCGGATCATTGTGAGGATTCCGCATGGGCGGCCTCCTCAGATGCAGACGCAGTTCCGGCTTCGGGCCCGGCTTCGGCCTCGTCCTCAAACCAATGCGCGCGCGCGGCCATGATGATCTCGTTGCCTTGCTCTTCGCTCAGGCCATATTCACCCAGCACGCCGCCCTTGTCCTCGGCGCGATCAGAGCGTTCGCGGCGCGGATCGGTTTGCGAAGTGCTGCGGCGGCGCTGCTCTCCGCCGCGCTTCTTGGCGATCAGCTCGTCGGTTGCAAGGTCGGCCAGATCGTCCAGCGTCAGGATGCCCGCTTTGCCCAAAGTCACCAGCATCGCTTCGCTAAGATGCGGCATTTCGGCCAGCGCGTCTTCAACGCCAAGGCCCCGACGCTCTTCGCGCTGGCCATCTTCGCGCCGCTCAAGCGCTTCTGCCGCGCGGCTTTGCAGTTCCTGACCCAGCTCTTCATCAAAGCCTTCGATCGCGGCCAGCTCGGACATGTCGATAAACGCCACTTCCTCCAGCTCGCTAAACCCTTCGGCCACCAGCAACTGCGA
>JBBRXQ010000238.1:0-4593 GCA_038238515.1 Sphingomonadales bacterium
CGGCGAATTATCGGGTGTCGGTCCCGAAGATTTTCAGACGGCCACTGATGCAGTTTATGCCGACTTTCAGTCACAAATGGCGGCACGCGGGATCGCAATAGAGGATCGCGCCGGCCTGATGGCCAATTCTTATTACGCCAAAGTAAAGCCCTATCCGCAAGGGTCAAAGGTGTTCACCATGCTCAAGAAAAAAGATAAGGCAGACGCGGTCGCTTATGGCCCCACTGCGCTGGGTGCTCCAGCCAACGCGCTGCTGCAATCGGGCATGTTCGATTTCGGCATGGGCGCTTTGAACACCGCCGAATATGTTTATGCCAAGGAGAGCGGAATTCCTGTTCTTAACATTGTGTATTTTGTCGATTTTGCAGGCCCCGCCAAAAGCAGTGCGGGAGGTCTCTTTCAATCGCTGAAGATAACCGCTGAATTGGCCATTTCGCCGTTCGGCAGCCGGGTTAATATGGTCGATCCAAAGGGCAAGCAAGGTAATCTCTTGCTCACCAGTGCGATCAACGAAGGCGGTGACTTTGCCACGGTGCGCGATCGGACCACTGGGCTGGACAAAGGCGTTCGCTCCGCGATGGCGATTGGCGGCGCGCTATTCGGCGGCTTTGGCGCTGGCAACCTGTCAAAGAAGTTTGATTTTACCGTTATTGATCAAGAGGGTTTCCGCGCCAAGGCAATCGCCGCTGGCGTCCGCGCGAACACGGCCTTTATCGGGCAATTGGCTGGAAAACCGCTCGGCGGATGAGATTACGGGTTAGTAGGGGTTGACGCATGGCCAGCAACCCCGCCACCCTCGCATGCACACGTAAGGAAATCTCGTTAGAATATGCAACTTGTCATCGTCGAATCCCCTGCAAAAGCCAAAACCATCGAGAAGTACCTCGGTCCCGGCTTCAAAGTGCTGGCCTCCTATGGCCATGTCCGCGATCTGCCGGTCAAGGATGGCTCGGTCCGTCCTGACGAAGATTTTGCGATGGACTGGGAGGCCTATGGCGATAAGGCCGCGCGGATCAAGGCGATCACCGACGCTGCCAAAACCGCAGACCGCCTGATCCTAGCCACCGACCCTGACCGCGAAGGAGAGGCGATTTCGTGGCACGTGCGCGAGCTTTTGGCCAAGCGCAAGGCGCTGCCCAAGGAAGTGGAGCGCGTAACGTTCAACGCGATCACCAAAGCGACGGTGACTGAGGCGATGAAGCGCCCGCGCGAGCTTGATCAGGATCTGATCGACGCCTATCTGGCGCGCCGCGCGCTCGACTATCTGTTTGGTTTCACGCTTTCTCCGGTGCTTTGGCGCAAGCTGCCGGGCGCAAAATCGGCTGGGCGCGTTCAATCGGTAACGTTACGGCTAATCGTTGAGCGTGAGCGCGAGATTGAGGTATTCGTCAGCCAAGAATACTGGTCGGTTGCCGCCATGCTTGAGCAAGGCGGCACCGCTTTCAAGGCGCGCCTCGTGCGCTTTGAGGGCAATAAGCTAGAGCGGCTATCGCTCGGCGACGAAGGCATCGCCATGCGCGCCAAGGCGCTGGTCGAGGCCACCACATTCCGCGTCGAAGAAGTTGATACCCGGCCCAGCAAGCGCAATCCCTCCGCGCCGTTCACCACTTCCACCTTGCAGCAGGAAGCCGCGCGCAAGCTGGGGTTTTCGGCCAGCCACACCATGCGCGTAGCGCAAGGGCTCTACGAAGCGGGTGCGATCACCTATATGCGCACCGACGGCGTGCAAATGGACCCCAGCGCGATCAGCGAAGCGCGCAAGGCCATCTCAGACCGCTATTCCGGCCACTATCTCCCTGAAAAGCCACGCCACTATGAGGCCAAGGCCAAGAATGCGCAGGAAGCGCACGAAGCCATCCGCCCCACCGATTTCACCAAGGACCGCCATGGTTCGGGCGATGATGGGCGGCTTTATGATCTGATATACAAGCGCGCGATGGCCAGCCAAATGGCGTCTGCCAACATCGAGCGGACCACCGTTACGTTACGCGAAGGCACCGGCCAGCATGAGCTGCGCGCTACCGGCCAAGTGATCAAGTTCCCCGGCTTCCTTGCTGTCTATGAAGAAGGCCGCGATAACAAGGCTGACGGGCCAGACAGCGACGGCGAGGATGAGAGCGGGCTGCTTCCGGCAATGGCTGCTGGTGATTGCCCGGCCAAGCGCGACGTGGAGGCAATCCAGCATGCCACCCAGCCGCCGCCGCGCTATTCCGAAGCAAGCCTGGTCAAAAAGCTTGAGGAATTGGGCATCGGGCGGCCCTCCACTTATGCCTCAACGCTTCAGGTGCTCAAGGACCGCAACTACGTGCGCACCGAGAAAAACCGCTTCTTCGCGGAAGAAAGCGGGCGTCTGCTCACCGCGTTCCTTGAGCGCTTTTTTGATCGCTACGTCGCATACCAGTTCACTGCCGGGATGGAGAATGAGCTTGACGATGTCTCGGATGGCCGCGCCGCGTGGAAGACCGTGCTCGAAGCGTTCTGGAAAGACTTCAAGCCCAAAGCCGATGAGGCGATGGAGAAAAAGCCGAGCGAGGTAACCGCCGAGCTCGACATATTCCTGCAAGATTATCTGTTCCCGCCGCGCGAAGATGGCTCAGACCCGCGCCTTTGCCCCAAATGTGAGGCAGGCCGACTGTCGCTTCGCGGTGGCCGTTATGGCGCGTTTGTGGCCTGTTCAAACTATCCCGAGTGCAAGTTTACCCGCAAATTTGCCCAAGGCGGCGCTGATGGCGAAAGTGCTCAAAGCGATGACGCCAGCCTTGGTCAAGACCCCGTCAGCGGGCTTGACGTAACCCGGCGCACCGGGCGCTTTGGGCCATACATCCAGCTGGGTGATGGTAAAGATGCCAAGCGCGCCTCGATCCCCAAGGATCTGGCCGAACTCGACTTAGAGTGGGCGCTTAAACTGCTGGGCCTGCCGCGTGAGATCGGTGCGCACCCAGAAAGCGGCAATCTGATCACCGCGAGCATCGGGCGCTATGGGCCCTACCTAACGCACGACGGCAAATATGCGCGGCTGCGCTCCACCGCCGAAGTGTTTGACACCGGCATGAACGCCGCCGTTGTCTTGCTGGCAGAGGCCGCAGCGGGCGCAGGTGCGCGCGGCGGGCGCGTTGCTGCCGAACCGCTCAACACGTTCGGCCCGCACCCGACATCGGGCGGCGACATGAAGCTGCTGGCGGGGCGTTACGGCGCTTATGTAACCGACGGCACAACCAACGCCACGTTGCCCAAGGACAAGAAGCCCGAAGACCTGACGCTTGAAGAAGCCATCGCCCTGATCAACGAGCGCGCCGCCAAAGGGCCGCCCGCCAAAGCCAAAAAGAAAGCCGCACCCAAAAAGGCGGCGGTGAAGAAGGCTGTGCCAGCGACGAAGGCCGCACCGGCGAAAAAGCCCGCTCCAAAAAAGCCAGCTGCCAAAAAAGCCCCGGCCAAGAAGGCTACGAAAGCCTGATATTGGGGCGCGGCGTTAACAGCCGCCGCACCTCACTTCACCCAGTCGAGTCCGATTTCCTCATAAATTTCACGGCTTTCGGCCCAGCCTTCCTCCACTTTAACATGAAGGAACAAGTGTACGTTGACGCCCAGCAATCCGGCCAATTCGGTCCGTGCTGCCTCGCCGATCGCCTTCAGCTTTGATCCGCCTTTGCCCAGCACGATCCCTTTCTGGCTATCGCGCGCAATTACGATCTGCTGGTGGATTTCAACCGAGCCGTCCTTGCGCTGCGTATAACTTTCAGGCCGCACCGCGCTGTCATAAGGCAGTTCGTCGTGTAGCTGGCGATAAAGCTGCTCGCGGGTGATCTCGGCTGCAAGCAGGCGCTCCGAAGCGTCGGAAACCTGATCTTCGGGATAATGCCAAGCGCCCTCGGGCATCAGATTGGCAAGCCGGGTTTTAAGTTCTGCCACGCCGTCCCCCGTCAGCGCCGAAACGAAAAACACCTCGTCAAAATTGCCCGCCGGAGCAAGCTCCTCAGCCGCAATCAACAGCGGCTCTTTCGGCCCGCCATCCACTTTATTGAGCACGAGGATCTTGCGCTCCTTGCGCCCGATCAAGCTCTCCAAAATCGGCGCCAGATACTCGCGCTTCTTCTTGCGCGCATCGACCACCAGCAGGATCGCATCGGCTTCCTGCGCGCCTTCCCAGGCCGCATGGACCATCGCGCGGTCCAGCCGCCGCTTGGGTTCAAACAGGCCCGGCGTGTCGGCGAGGATAATCTGCGCGCGCGCCTCTCCCACATCCTCCAAGGCAATGCCCATCAGCCGTGCCCGCGTCGTTTGCGCCTTGGACGAAACAATCGCCACCTTTTGGCCCACCAGCGCATTGACCAGCGTCGATTTGCCCGCGTTCGGCGCGCCAATGACCGCGACAAGCCCGCAGCGCTGGGTTTTTTGTGTATTATCCAAGGCAATATTCCTTACGTCCGCGCCGCGCCGCGGGATGTATCTGTTAGCCGAAGCCTTAGCCAAATCTGGCCATAAAGTCGCGCGCCGCGCGTGTTTCCGCTTCTTGCTTGCTCGGCCCCGCCGCTTCGCTCGCGCCCACGCCGTAAACCGACACGCGCACGGTGAACACGGCGGCGTGATCCGGCC